>NZ_JAUBRO010000064.1:0-31360 GCF_036701945.1 Microcoleus sp. MON1_C1
AATGCCTGGATTTTAACTTGATAAACTTGCACCTGTTCTAAAGGTGTTTTCGCATGATGAATCACCGCTTCAATCCAGTGGTGCATCTGCTCAAAATCGCCGGCCAAAAAAGCCACCTCGGCAGCCAAGTCGTACAGAGATAGGGTCATTTCGTACTGCCCTTGCCAAGCGTCTGTTCCTAGCAGTTTCAGGCCCACTGTGGCATATTCGCGGGCGGCTTGATATGCGGTGGCGGCTCTGGCTTTGTGGCAAGCAGTGAGGTTGAGTTGGGCGAGTTCCTCCCTTTCCTGTTGTTCTACAACCAGTATGGTTCCGTAGTTCAACTGATTGACTAATTCAAAAATGCGTTCTTCTCTGGCTTCTGCTGAAATCTGTTGCAGAAGTAATTGCCCGATTTGATAATGAGCGATCGCGCGTTCTTCTTCCGGAATCAAAAAATAAGCGGCTTGTTGGACGCGATCGTGCAAGAAGCGATAGGCAACGGTTTGAGTAGTCGTTTCAGAAATCGCCTGTTCTGCGCCTACATAAAATTTATAAACTTCACTTTGGGGAATAATCAGCTCTTCCTGTAAAGCTTTCCATAAAGCCGTTGCCGTTTCCGTCTCCGAACTCTCTGCAACAATTGCCAATGTTGCCAGATCGAACTGGTTGCCAATGCAAGCGGCTAATTTTAAAACCTCCTGAGTTGTTGCTGGCATTTTTTGCAACTGCTGCGCCATAAATAGCACCACATCATCAGTGAGCGCTGCCTCTCTCACTTTGCTAATATCGCACTGCCAATGTCCCGAGTGGAACTCAAAACTAATCAATTCATCCTGATGCAAGGCTTTGAGAAACTGCGTTGCAAAAAATGGGTTTCCTTTAGTTTTTTGATATACCAGTTCTGTCAGCGGTTGTGCCAAATTAGGCTCACAAACTAGGGTATCCGCTACCAATTGATTTAAACTGATTTGGTCAAGCGGTGCTAAGATAATAGTGTTGAGTGTGGTTCCTGCCTTCCTCACTTCATCTAGGGTCAACATCAGGGGATGGCTGGGTGATACTTCATTATCCCGATAGGCTCCCAGCAGCAACAGATAACCCAATTGCGACTCATTGACGAGCAATTGCATTAACTTCAGCGATGCCGAATCCGCCCATTGTAAGTCATCCAAAAATATCACCAATGGATGTTCTTTTGTGGTGAAGACAGCAATGAATTTGTGGAAGAGCAAATTAAAGAGGTTTTGAGCAGCAATCCCCGATAATTCCGGGGCTGGGGGTTGTGTTCCAATAATCCGTTCTAGTTCGGGAATGACTTCAATAATGACTTGTCCGCTGTCACCGAGCGCTTCGAGAATTTTAGTTTTCCATTCTTGAATTTTGGCATCACTTTCACTCAGTAATTGTGCCATAAAATCGCGGAAAGCCAGGACAAATGCCGAGAAGGGAATGTTGCGGTTAAACTGGTCGAATTTGCCTTTGATGAAATAGCCGCGCTGCCGGACAATGGGTTTATGTACCTCGTTGACTACAGCCGTTTTTCCAATCCCGGAGAACCCAGCGACTAGCATTAATTCTGAGGTGCCATTTGCCACGCGCTCGAAGGCATTTAACAAGGTTTGGACTTCGGTTTCTCGACCATAAAGCTTTTCAGGAATCAGGAAGCGATCGCATATATCTCGCGTTCCTAACTCAAATGTTTCAATTTTTCCAGTTTCTTGGCACTGCTGCAAACACTTTTCTAAGTCATGTTTCAATCCCCAGGCACTTTGATAGCGTTTTTCGGCATTTTTTGCCATCAGCTTCATGACAATATCCGAAACCACCTGCGGGATTTCTTTGCTGTTTATTGCAGGAGGTTGTTTGGCAATATGGCAGTGAACCAACTCCATGGGGTCGTCACATTCAAATGGCAGTTTTCCTGTCACCAGTTCGTAAAAGGTGGCTCCCAGAGAATAAAAGTCGGTGCGGTAGTCGATGCCTCGGTTCATTCGTCCGGTTTGTTCGGGAGAAATATAGGCGAGGGTTCCTTCTAAGACGTTGGGATTTTGAATTTCTTGAGTTTCTCTCGGCAGTAGGGAGGCGATGCTAAAGTCAATCAGTTTGACTTGTTTAGTTTCCGGATGTATTAGGAGATTGGCGGGCTTGATATCTTTATGAATAACTCGGTTTTGGTAGAGTCCATGGAGAATCTCTGCTAGTTGCAAAGCCTTGTTGAGAAATTGTTCTAAAGCTCCCGATTTATCGGGTTGGTTTTGATCGGTTGCTGCCTTGAAATAAGTAGACAGAGAGACTCCTCCAAAGTCCTCCATTATCAAAGCATAGGCGTTTTTGTAGGCTGCTAAATCGAGGGGTTTAACTATACTGGGGAGGTTGAGATTTTTGGCAATGGTATATTGGTTGCGAAAATGCACCAATTCGCTGAAGCTGGGGTATTCATTCCGCAGGACTTTAATGACGACTGAAGTGCGATCGCTCTCCCGAACACCCCGATAGACTAGAGTGCGAGATCCTGCATAGAGTTGTTCTGTTATGCGATACCCCGGCAGGTCAGTAATTGTCTCCATTTTCCAGTCCTCAATAAATTGGGGGTTACTATATGTCTAGTTTACTCAGTCAACTTGGAAAATTCTCAATGGTTTCTAATGTTCGTGCACTTGTCAGTCCGCGTTCTGTACGAACGCTCGCAGCTCGTTCGATACTGAAGCCATATTATTAAGTGTTTAGAACTTGTCTCCACTGGAGCGAAAATTATCTATAACTATGTTTACATAACTTATTTGAGATATTGAGGGCGATCGCATCTAGCAGTTGTGAAGCTGACAGGAGGCGATCGCCCCCAAAAGCTATTATTTTTTGAGGTAGTTCAGTTTAAACCCAAGCGTGGAAAGGTTTTCAAGTTGGTTGTTCCCCCTTGATGGTTTTGTTTTGAGGTAAATTTACCGTAAAAATACTCAAGGGCAGCCGTCATGCCGTGTTCTAGCAACCTATTGTATCGACAGGATATTCTTTTGTTATAATTAGACAATGGTATTAAAAGACATCTAGCTGTTAATACGCTTGGTTTCTATTGTTTCTTCACCCTCAAAAAAGCCAATTTATTTCCGGGATGCGGGTTTGATTGAGATGTTGAGGAAAAACCTTGATTCTTCAAGTCTCAACCAGTCAATATTCCCAACATAACAATATTACCTTGACCACGGCTATCACCCAGAAAATTTGACTATTGAGTTAAATAAAATTTATTTGCAGGTTATGACTATAATCAATTTTAAAATAGTGAAAAAAATATCGAAATCCGAAAATCAGCCGAGGGTAATTCGGGATTGGTTCCAGTTGTGGCAATGTGGATAATTTAAAAATCCAACTCTTGGACGTAAAAGTGCAAAATTCTCATTAATAATTTTGAGATAACTTTAGATAATGCAACTGCTGAAAGTGCATCTTTGTTTGATTACGCTGATGGTTAAAAGGCTGGCCGCGTTTTAGATATCAAATGGGTTCTCTAGAACTCATTTTTAGCTAACGGGTTGAGATTACCAACTGATAATAAGCGGCAATCCCGGTCGAAAATCTACCTGTTGTCCCTGCACTTCTCTATCAAAACCCAGCTCCACCAAATACTCTGTTCCTATCCGTAACTTTAGCTGATTTGTCTCAAGCACTGCTTGAAGTTCAGGTGACGGATTATTGGCAGCAGGACTTACTAATTCTACACGAGTAATTTCGCGTAAACCAACACCATGCTCCAAAGGCTGTGACTTCTGGGCAGAATAGTGATCTGGACGTTTACCAAAGGAAATTTGGAAAAGCATCGGCTCAGTCAACACATCACTATTTGTTGCCACCCTTATACTCATCGTTTCAGATAAATAAGGTGGACGATAGGCCCAACTAGAAAATGCAACTGTGTCCTCAGAACCTTTGGCTGGACGCAAACAGATGCCAAATGGACACGCACCATTATTCCGATTTGTCGATCGCTCCCAAAGACGAGTCTGATGAATTGGCTCAGACTGCGCCTCTTCTGGATCGTGAATCCATAACAATTCCAACATTGCGTTATGGAAAAAGAAAGAGCGATTGGCTGTACCTTGTCCGTGATGAATGCGAGATGCACCCTCAACTAAACCGAATGAGGATAAACGATTAGCTTCCGAAGCACCAATATCAGTAAGAATGAAAAGATGGTCAAATTCAAATGTCATAGCATTGTTCAGAGAATCGATCGATCGCTCAAGTAATTTTAATCCCCTGTGATTGCTTTTTTTCCGATCGCCACGCTGATGCTGCACAGCGTACTGTACCAAAGTCCCAAACCTCTACTCAGTCCATCTTTCCCAATCTAAAATCTAAAATCTAAAATCTAAAATCGCGCAATCGATAGCCCCAACCTTCCCCAAGCTTCAAGTTACAACCACATCGAGGAACCATCCGCGCACATCCAGCAGTCTCAACATCCAGTTACCGACAATTCTGCTAGAGTCAGGTCATCATCCGGTGCATCTTGTAGAGACGCAATTCACAGCCTCTGCCCCGAAAGCAGTAAAATCCCATCAGCTTGTCACCTGCCACCCGATCGGCAGTAACTTAAAAATTAAGGTAGTTTGAAAATAATCGCCCAAAGTTGAAAGAAGCCTTGACATCTGACCTAAACTCTCTAACTTACACCCTCTAGCTGCGCTGCCATCCATATTTAAAAGATGCCATGTCAACCTTAGTCATCGTCGAATCTCCGACCAAAGCCCGCACCATCCGCAACTTCCTGCCCTCCACCTACCGTGTAGAGGCATCGATGGGCCATGTCCGCGACCTACCCTCCTCCGCCGAAGAAATACCAGAAGCCGTTAAAGGAGAAAAATGGGCGCAACTGGGCGTAAACGTGGAGGCAGACTTTGAACCCCTCTACGTCATCCCGAAAGATAAAAAGAAAATTGTTAAAGAACTCAAAGACGCCCTCAAAGACGCCACAGAACTGATTCTAGCCACTGACGAAGACCGGGAAGGCGAAAGCATTTCCTGGCATTTGCTGCAAATCCTCAAACCCAAAGTTCCGATCAAGCGGATGGTGTTTCACGAAATCACCCGCGAAGCAATCCGCGATGCTTTGACTCACTGTCGCGATATCGACAATCGAGTAGTACAAGCGCAAGAAACTCGCCGAATTCTCGATCGACTCGTCGGTTACACACTCTCTCCGCTACTGTGGAAAAAAATCGCTTGGGGTTTGTCTGCAGGTAGAGTGCAGTCAGTCGCAGTCAGGCTTTTGGTGCGCCGGGAACGGGAACGCCGCGCTTTCCGCCAAGGTAGCTACTGGGATTTGAAAGCCCTTTTGGAAAAGGGCAAGATTTCCTTTGATGCCAAACTCGTGACTGTCGGCAATGTGAAAGTTGCAAATGGCAGCGATTTTGATGAAAATACCGGGCAAATTATCGCAGGCCGCCGCGTACTTTTGCTGAACGAAGAACAGGCGCGGGCTTTGCTCTCACGCATTCAAAACAAACCCTGGACTGTCGGGAATATTGAAGAACGGCCAGTCACCCGCAAACCGTCGCCGCCGTTTACGACCTCGACTTTGCAGCAGGAAGCCAACCGTAAGCTGCGGCTGGGTGCGCGGGAAACAATGCGAATTGCCCAAGGTCTCTACGAACGCGGTTTTATCACCTATATGCGGACGGATTCGGTGCATTTGTCCGAACAGGCGATCGAAGCGGCGCGCAGTTGCGTGCAAGAACTTTACGGCAGCGAATACCTCAGCCCCCAACCGCGCAAATACACCACGAAAAGCAAAGGCGCGCAGGAAGCCCACGAAGCTATCCGTCCCGCCGGCAGCACTTTTCGGACTCCGCAGCAAACGGGATTGGATGGGATTGATTTCCGCCTGTACGATTTGATTTGGAAGCGGACTGTGGCTTCTCAAATGGCCGATTCCCGCCAAACTCACGTCACTGTATTAACTCAGGTAGAAGATGCCGGTTTCCGTTCCAGCGGCAAACGCATTGATTTTCCCGGCTTTTTGCGCGCCTACGTGGAAGGTTCCGACGATCCGAATGCGGCGTTGGAAGACCAAGAGGTGATTTTGCCGGCGCTGAAGGTGGGGGATAAACCTAATTGTAAGGATTTAGAGGCAGTTGGCCACGAAACTCAACCTCCCGCCCGCTACACGGAAGCTTCTCTGGTCAAAATGCTCGAAAGCGAAGGTGTGGGCCGTCCGAGTACCTATGCGAGTATTATCGGTACAATTGTCGATCGCGGATACGCGAAATTAATAGCTAATGCCCTAATTCCGACATTCACCGCTTTCGCCGTCACGACTTTATTGGAAACACATTTTCCCGATTTAGTAGACACCGGTTTTACTTCCCGAATGGAACAAACCCTCGATGAAATTGCCACGGGCGAGGCGAAATGGCTGCCGTATTTGCAAAAGTTTTATACAGGGGAAACCGGACTCGCAACCCAAGTTAAAGAACAGGAAAGTCAGATTGATGCGAAAGTTGCCCGAACTGTGGTATTGGAGAATCTCTCCGCCAAAGTTTGCATCGGCAAATTCGGCGCATATCTGGAATCTGAAAGCGAAGAAGGCTTGGTAAAAGCATCGATTCCCCAAGATTTGACGCCGGCAGATTTAGATCCGGAACAAGTGGAGTTTCTGTTAAAGCAAAAAACGGAAGGCCCGGAAAAATTGGGTCTTCACCCGGAAACCGGGGAACCGATTTATGTGCTGATTGGCAGTTACGGGCCATACGTTCAGTTAGGAGAAGTTTCGGAAACGAACAAGAAACCGAAGCGGGCTTCTTTACCGAAGGGGACGGATAAGGATAGCGTGACGCTGGATATGGCGGTGAGTTTGTTGACTTTACCCCGGTTGTTGGGCACTCACCCGGAGACGGGGGCGAAGGTGCAAGCTAATTTGGGGATGTACGGGCCTTATGTGGTTCACGACCAAGGTAAGGTGGGGAAAGATTATCGATCGATCAAACCGCCGGATGATGTTTTGACGATAACGCTCGATCGGGCATTAGAGTTATTATCGCAGCCGAAAGCCGCCCGCGGCCGCAGCAAATCAGCCACACCTTTAAAGGAATTGGGCGCGCATCCAGAGTCGGGAGAATTGATCAATGTTTACGATGGCCGCTACGGCCCCTACGTGAAACACGGCGATATCAATGCTTCTTTGTCGAAGGATGAATCTGTGGAGAATTTTACTTTACAAAGAGCACTGGAATTGTTAGCAACGAAGGAAGCAGCGGGAGGCGGTAAATCTAGCAGCAAGTCGAAGAAGTCTACTAAGACTGCGGCGGCGAAGTCGGAGACTGCAACTGAGAAGACTGCGGCGAAGAAAACTACTGCTAAGAAGACGACGACTGCGGCGAAGAAAACCACTGCTAAGAAGACGGCGACTGCGACAAAGACTAAGAAAGAAACTAAGTTAAGTTAGCAGGATTTACGCACTGTACGGTCAGAAACCGGGTTTTTTGCGAAAATAATTTGTTTTAGCAGACAGATTCGGTAAAAAACTCGGTTTCTTCGATCGCGCCGCGCGTAAGTAGGTCGGCTCTTTCTAAAGTAATCCTTTCGTTCTCATGATATAATCAAGACCATCCATGTAGTAATTGGAGTAATTGAATCACCATGATAGCTGAACTTATGGTACAACCTTCCTACTGGATCGAGCGTGAGATTTCGATTCAGAAAGTCAGAGATCTTTACTTATTCAAATTTACGGAAAATCTGCAAGCCAGATTAGAAGAATTAGCCGAGAGAAAAAAGGCTAATCTTTTAACTTCAGAAGAGGTTGTAGAATTAGCAAGCTTACTAGAACTAGATCGGATTTTTACCTTAATTAACGCTAAAGTTATAGCAGCCTCATGTCTGTAAGCCGCGCTACTAGAAATTTAGTAAGAAGTAGAGCTAATTTTCTTTGTGAATATTGCCATTCAGCGGAAGAAAGTAGCTCTACTCTATTTACAATAGATCATATTTTACCTCGATCGATTGGTGGTAGCGATGAACTTGAAAACTTAGCTTTAGCTTGTCATCGCTGTAATAATAATCGCTATAATTTTGTCACTGGTACTGACCCAGAAACAGAACAAGAAGTAACTTTGTTTAACCCCCGTCAACAGCAATGGTCTGAGCATTTTAACTGGTCTGCGGATGGTTTAGAAATAATGGGTATTACTCCCACAGGTAGGGGAACCTGCGATCGATTAGACCTTAACGATCTATATCATAATGAAGGAGCGATTATCAGAGCTCGTCGTTTATGGATTAGGGCAGGGTGGCACCCTCCCTCTGGCGATCCTCGCCAAAATTCATAATAATGTAGTTATTATAGTGATATACTCAGATAAAATTATTCATGAATTTTCCTTCCCATGAATGCCCCAGCCACTACCCTTCAAGCTGCATTACAAAGTCTTCCTCAAGGCGCTTCAGAAGCTATTGTCAGTGCTCATTTTTCACCTCAGTTTCTGCAAGCATTGGGGTTTGAATCTGATGAGGTTGTTCCCCAATATAATACTAATGGTGGTGGAAGAGTCGATATAGCAGCTAGAAAAACTATTGGAGGTGATATTTTCTTACACACACAATCTAATCCCTATCTCCTTTTAGAGCTAAAAGGGAAAGACATCAATCTTACTGAAGGTACACCAGGGTACTTAAAAACAGTTAAGCAACTTAAGGAACACTTACTTGGTTCTAATTGCACGTCAGCAGAATGGGGAATTATTACTAACTCATCCCATGTTCAACTGTTTAGAAAGCATGGTAAAGTAATCTTCCCAGCTACTCAATGCTTGGCTCTGGACTTGAATAACGTCGATCAAGTTGTTGCGGATATAAGAAAGAAGATTCAAGCACCAAGTAGAGCCTTGACAGTAACAATCTATAATAACAAAGGGGGTGTTGGAAAAACAACTACAACAGTTAACCTGGCAGGTATTTTGACTTTTTTAGGCAAAAAAGTTTTGGTAATAGATTTTGATTTTAATCAACAAGATTTAACAAGTGCTTTAGGTATTCCAGTCAGTAATGGGGTTTTTAAAGCAGCTCTTACAGACAAAAACGTAGGTCTAAAATCAGCGGTGAACCCCTATAATTTTTCTACTAAAAAAATACAACTCAGTTTTGATATTATTCCTGCTGACAATGACCTGGCTAACGAGTCTGACGATAAACTTCGCAGCTTCATGCAAATGCGTGTACTGTACAAGAAGCTCGAATTTGCAAGGCAGGACTATGATTATATTTTGATAGATTCATCCCCGAATTGGCGTTTCATTAGTCAACTTGCGGTATATGCGGCTGATGTTATCCTCATTCCTACAAAACACAACAACCTCTTTTCTCTAGAGAATGCGGCAACCGCTATTAAGAAATTCATCCCTGAAATACAAGCCGATAAAGGTGAGGGAAATCCCATTGCCTTACCAATCTTTTTTAATGGAGAAAAAATTACACAGCCACAACTAGAAGTTGCTCAACAAGAAATTAACAATATTCTGAAAAATGCTAAAAAAGACAAATTCGATCTACTGCCCTACTTCTATCCTAAGTACACCAGTGCGAAAAAAGACTTACATATTCATCAAGTACCAAGTTACGCTAACATAGCTAATGCTGCGTTCTCACGCATTCCTGCTGTTTATCGAGATCGTTCTGCCCATGAATACTACAAAAATTTAGCGAAGGAATACTTCTTAAAATGAAAATTTCTAACATTATTGGCAGTTTGATGCATCTATACATAGATGAAATCGAGCCAGGAGAGGGTACTGATGCTCCTGAGTTTTTGATCAAAGCTACTGCAAATATACTTAAACAAAAGGGTGGACGAAACTGGCTCCCAGTTATCGTGAAAGAAACTGGTGAAGACAAGTATCAAGTTATTAGTAATTCGTTTGTTTATGCTGTAGCAGAGGAAGCTGGGCTAGAAAGAGTCTGGTGCATTATTGCTGATGATAGTGATGATACTATTACACTCACTAAAATCCTTGCAGGTGAGGAAAAGCCTAAAATTAATCTTTCCACAGCATCCAGAGATGAAATTATGGCAGCATTGCAATATTTGATTGAACAGCCGAACAGCGAGCTAAAATCCGTTAAACTTGCTGTAGCGACCAATCGAATTGATGAGGCTCCTCGTCTGTATTGGAAAAATTTTGAGCCAATCACAAGCTTGAAATGCGGTATTACCAAAGGCAAAAAACTTGACGCAATTAAGAGTGTATTTTATCTGACTCCCCAATCAATGCCAGATACGATAAACGACGTGACTATTCTCAGAACAATGACTACTGTTGAATTAAAAGCAATAGCCAAGAAAAGAGGAATTGCTGGCATAACTAAGATGAAGAAAGATGCTCTGATTGAAGCGCTAAGCTAATGGCCTCTGTTATGAAATACTTGAATCTGTTGGCGGATGCCATCCAGCACTAACCCACTGACGCCTGACAGTAACAGCAATATTATTGTTTAGTTGTAGTGCTGTTACTGTTGCGCGACCGCAGTCTGTAAGTCCAATAATTTCTGTAGCGTCTTCACTCCAAGCAAAATTTTGTGACCATTGTTGAGTGCGCGGATTAAACAACTTAACGTGCTTTTGCGTTACCGGATCTAATGCGTCAGTTTGGGTTCCTTTGTAATTATTGCACAGACTACAAGCCAGCCAGAGACTTTCTTCCTCGTTAGTCCCCGCAATCGCTTTAGGAATAATATGGTCAATTTCCAGTATTCCCAAAACATACATTTGTAAACTGCGACAAAGTAGAAAACCAAGTGAAATTAGTTTAGTTTTCACTCATCCCAGAAACCCGGTTTCTTAAAAAAACCGAGTTTCTTTATTTATAAAATATTAGCCAAGCTGGCAAAAATAGGTTTGTACTTCCGTCCTTAAAATTCTCTTCTGTTCTCTTCCTTTGTGTCATAAACGTCTGCGCGGTTCGATCGCCCCTATTTTTTTTGAGACATATCAACTCAAACTCTTGTCAAGCCTAGCTTTTGGGCTTACTTGTCACCCGTCGGTCAAATCATCCTATTTACTTATTGACAATTGCTCTTCTCTGTTGAATTGTCAGGGAACGTATATATAAGGTTACAAATTGTATCACAAGCAACAGAAAGTACCCAATGTTTTATGTAGCGCCCTACAATGGACAAAAGAAACAAGATTAAGAGGCGCGATCGCTATGGGTATCAATGAAAACTTAGACTGGGAAGAAGCATTTGAGTACAGAGCGGGCTTGACAGTGGAGTTGAAGTCCCAGCCAGGGGTTTTGCATACGATCGCTTACTATGAAGTGATGATGGTACCGCCCATCTGGTTAGAAAATGACCCGCGTCCCCGCTATCCTCACGAACTGCGAGTCGTTTCCCACCAGCCAACTGTGTCCAATGTTTGCCGGATTTCAGAGAGTCCTGTTTTAGTCGCCTCCTAAGTTTTTTCAGCCGGAAATATCGGCGATGGCATCTAGCCAGCAATCAAACCGATGCAGTGATTTTCGGATTGAGATTGCTTGAGTTTAGTTTGTGGCGATCGCTTAAGATATAGATGGCCGCGAGAGTGCGATCGACTCAAATCACTTGACCTGTTAATGTTTCAAGTGAGGAAATAGCTTGATTAATGTTACCAGCCCTTCTTGTTACATCATCCTCTCCCCTACAGACAATGTATTCCAGCATGGTCAGACTGTAAGCTGTGCAGTCTGATAAAATAACGGCAATTTTGAGTGAAAACAGCTCGATTTTCACTGACTGTAAAAGCTAACACTTCTGCGTCCGGATTTTTTAGGTTATCCTTTCCGGCTGCTTGCACTGTCAGAATATTTTCCCCCATCCGGCGCAGCAATTCTACAATTTCTCTGGGAAATTGTTCGTCACCATAAAGACGCGCCCTCATTTCAATCCTCGTCATTCTGGCGGATAGCTATTTCACTTTCATCTGGAAAAGCTGCCGCATAAGCCGACGCATTTGCTAAATCAGTAGCAGTTAGTGTGGGATAGTTATCTAGGAGTCGAGACTCGTTCATCCCCAAATGACGAAAACTTTCCAGTTCCCAAATAGGAATGCAAGTATTTCTCATACAAGCATCACCCCCACAGACACCGAGAGTTTGGCTAATTCCTTGCCAGGTGTTAGCTAAATTTTGCGTTAATAATTAGATAATATGTATTTGCTATTATACGCAATTCCTTTCTCTCTGCTCTCTTCCTCTGCGCCCTCTGCGCCTCTGCGGTTCATAAAAAAAAGCTTTTTCACAAATGAAATAGCATTGCTATATTTGTTTAAATTCAGGCTAAATCTCTCTCATTATAAAAAGTGATCGCCTTTTTACCCTGAGCTTAAACGAACTTAAAAAACTTTAACCCAAAACGAGTCATACCATTTTAAATTTTAGATTAAAGAATGGGGAATGACTGAGGACATAAAGCTTTGGATATTGCATACAGTTGAATTTTTTATGATAACTGGTATCAGCCATCACCAGGCACAAAGTGAAATTAAATCCACCTATAAATCCTTATGGCTTCTACCTTGAGAAGTATCTTTTTGTGGACTGGCACAACACATCCTACCACTCGCAACATATACTACGGCTCAGTGCGGAGTACACAGCCTACAAAAACTCTTGTGTAACTCCTATTCTGTATTGCTGAATTCCTTGATCCCCGCAAGTAGCGGCCTTTATTGCATCAAAGTCCTGCGATATTTATCCATAAATTAACATTGATTTAAACTTTTATTTAGGTATAAACGAGCTAGAATTCAATAGTTTGCGTGGAAGACATGGAGTTTAAATACAAAATGTCACAAATAACAAATTAATATCGATCGCACTTCTCGATCGCACTTTACAAAACAACCAAAACTCAGGAGTCAATCGCTGATGATCCTAGGAACAACCGAGATCCCGCAATTAAAACCGCTTTCCGACTCAGAACTACAAAAAATGAACGCCTACTGGCGGGCGGCAAACTACCTATCCGTCGGACAAATCTATCTCCTCGACAACCCCCTACTCAAAGAACCCCTCAAAATCGAACACGTCAAACCGAGACTCCTCGGACATTGGGGCACCACTCCAGGCCTCAACTTCATCTACGTTCACCTCAACCGCATCATCAAAGCCCAAGACCTCAACACCATCTACATCGCAGGCCCCGGACACGGCGGGCCGGGCTTGGTCGCCAACACCTATCTCGAAGGCACTTATACCGAATATTACTCGAACATTTCCGAAGATGAAGAGGGTATCAAACGGCTGTTCAAACAGTTCTCCTTTCCCGGCGGTATCCCCAGCCACGTCGCCCCGGAAACCCCCGGTTCGATTCACGAAGGCGGCGAACTCGGCTACGCCCTCGTCCACGCTTACGGGGCGGCCTTCGACAATCCCGATTTGATTGTGGCGGCCGTTGTCGGCGACGGGGAAGCCGAAACCGGCCCGCTGGCTGCTAGCTGGCACTCTAACAAGTTTCTCAACCCGGTTCGCGACGGGGCCGTGTTGCCGATTTTGCACTTGAATGGCTACAAAATTGCCAATCCTACGTTGTTGGCCCGCATTCCGCGCGAGGAATTGGAAAGTTTGATGGTCGGTTACGGCTACAAACCTTATTGGGTGGAAGGTTCAGACCCGGAAACCATGCACCAGTTGATGGCTGCAACTCTCGATACCGCGATCGGCGAAATTAAGGCGATTCAGGAAAAAGCCCGGACAGAGGGCTATTCGGGCCGTCCCCAGTGGCCGATGATTGTGATGAAAACTCCCAAAGGCTGGACGGGGCCGAAGGAAGTTGACGGTAAGAAAACTGAGGATTATTGGCGATCGCACCAAGTCCCACTTTCGGAAATGGCTTCTAAGCCGGGACACGTCCAACTCCTGGAAGATTGGATGAAAAGCTATAAGCCGGAAGAACTCTTCGACGAAAAGGGTAAGTTAATTCCCGAATTGGCAGAATTAGCGCCCAAGGGATCTCGACGCATGGGGGCAAATCCCCACGCTAACGGCGGCCTGCTGCTGCGAGACTTGAAAATGCCGGAATTTGAAGACTACGCCGTTGACGTGCAAAAACCGGGCACTGTAATGGCAGAAGCAACCCGCGTTTGCGGTCGCTTCCTGCGAGAGGTGATGACACTGAATCAGGAAAACGCCAATTTCCGCATTGTCGGGCCTGACGAGACGGCCTCAAACCGCCTCGATCCGGTGTTTGAAGTGACGAACCGGGTGTGGGCGGGGGAAATTTTGCCCGAAGACGACCACATCTCCCCCGACGGCCGCGTGATGGAAGTCCTCAGCGAACATCTATGTCAGGGATGGCTGGAAGGCTATTTGCTGACGGGACGCCACGGCTTTTTCTCTTGCTACGAGGCGTTTATTCACATCATCGATTCGATGTTCAACCAACACGCCAAGTGGTTGAAAACTACTAACGACATTCCTTGGCGCCGACAGATCGCCTCTCTCAACTACCTGCTAACTTCTCACGTTTGGCGGCAAGACCACAACGGTTTTTCTCACCAAGATCCGGGTTTTATCGACCACGTAATTAACAAGAAAGCGGAAGTGGTGCGGATTTATTTGCCGCCGGATGCGAACACTTTGCTGTCAGTAACGGATCACTGTCTCCGCAGCCGCCACTATGTCAACGTGATTATCGCAGGGAAGCAGCCGGCATTGCAGTATTTGGATATGGATGCTGCGATTAAACACTGTACGGCCGGCATCGGTATTTGGGAGTGGGCTAGCAATGATAAAGGTGGCGAACCGGATGTGGTGATGGCTTGCGCGGGTGATGTTCCGACGCTGGAAACTTTGGCGGCAGTTGACATTCTCCGCCGAGATTATCCCGATTTAAAAGTGCGGGTGGTTAATGTGGTGGATTTGATGACTCTTCAGCCTGCTAGCGAACATCCTCACGGTTTGTCTGATAAGGATTTTGATGCTTTGTTCACGATAGATAAGCCGGTGATTTTTGCTTTTCACGGCTATCCTTGGCTGATTCACCGATTGGCTTACCGCCGCACGAATCACTCGAATATTCACGTTCGGGGTTACAAGGAAGAGGGAACGACTACGACGCCGTTTGATATGGTGGTGATGAATGACCTCGATCGATTCCATTTAGTTGCAGATGTACTCGATCGCGTTCCGAAACTGGGTTCTGTAGCAGCTTACGGCAAACAAGCTATCCGTGACAAGCTGATCGAGCACACGCAGTATATCACGAAGCACGGCGATGATATGCCGGAAATCCGCGACTGGAAGTGGCCGCACGCGGGCCCGGTTTCGCCGGAACCGCCGCAGGAAACGAAAGATCCGGCGGGGACACCAGATCAAACCGTGCGATCGGGTGCGCCTGGATAGGTGCGATCGCTTCTCGACCTCTGCGTGAATCCGCGTTAATCTATTGTCATCTGCGGTTAACAATTTCTCTTTTTTTAACCGCAGATACAGGCAGATTAACACAGATTAACGCAGATGAGTTAGATTAATTCAACAGGATCGGTAATGCTGAAAGAAATAGAAATTAAAAATTTTAGGTGTTTTGAGCAAATCAAAATTTCTGGGTTTGAAAGAGTCAATTTAATCGGGGGTAAAAATAATGCTGGCAAGACAGCCTTGCTAGAAGCACTTCTTCTCAATTTTGCTCCAGACCCTAGCATTCTAGCAATCCTAAGAGTGCTGAGAAGAGAGCCATCAGAAGCCCTACAAGCCATGCCTAATAGAGCCTGGGATAACTTATTTTATGCACAAATAAAAGATAAATTTATAGTAATTATTGGCAAAGACGACAAAAATAACACCGAGCGATTAGAAATTAAAGTAGAAATTAATTCAGTTAGATATAAGATAAATTTTGAGTTCATGAGAAACGAAGACGAATCTACTTGGTCATTAAGAGAGGTTTCTGCCCAAGGTTTAATGCGTTATTATAGTTCTCTTGACGAAGTACCAATCATTCCCTCCTGGATCAGGATTTCGGGAAAAGAACTCACACAAGCATACGATAAGGCGCGTTTGGATGACAAAGATAGCGAAGTTTTGAAAGCTTTTCAAATTATTGACCCTACAATCGAATCAGTAGAGAGTTTTACGATTGGGGAACCGACGCTCTACTTGAGAAGACAAGGCGAAAAGCGTTTGCCTTTATCATTGTTTGGAGATGCCATTAACAGAGTTGCAGAAATTATCCTTAAACTGGTAAACAGTGAATACAAAATCTTGCTAATCGATGAGATAGAAAATGGCATACACTATACAAAGCAGGAGGAGTTTTGGAGAATTTTATTTCGGTTGGCGGTTGAACTGGATACCCAGATTTTTGCTACAACTCACAGTTTAGAGATGCTTCAAGCATTTGCTCATGTTGGTTTAAAATCCAATCAGGAATGTAGCAGCGCATATTTTGAACTAGCCAAGAAACCGAAAACAGATCAAATAATCGGCATCCGGCGCGATTTAGAAACTTTGAATTACGCACTAGAACATCAAAAAGGAGTGAGAGGTGAGTAATATTGTCATAGTAGAAAGTAAAAATGATGCAATTTTTATGCAGGCAATGGTTGACAAAATTAACTGCAATATCCAGGTAGAAGAATCTATTTATATAGATGATTATGAAAGTTTGGAAGGCTTGAGCGAAACAAAGTTAATCACTACTTTAAAAGCTTTAGAAGCCGACCTTCAAAAAAGAGATATAGAAAAGATTGGGATTATTATTGATATTGATAACTATTCAGAGGCAGAGCGGCTGGAATTCGTAAATGAATGTATACAACAGGTGTTTGAATCTGAAACTTTGTCAAGCACTAAACAATTTATAGATATTTGTGGAGATAATGGAACAAATGCAAAATTGGCTTGTTACTTTACAAATGTTGGAGGTAAAGGCGAACTGGAAACGCTTTTAAAGGCAATCAAGGCTATAGAATCTCCTCATGCTGATTGTTTGAATAGCTGGAAAACTTGCATAGAAAGCCAGGGACAGCAAATCGACCGGAAAGGTTTTGATAAATTCTGGGTGAGCATCTATCTCAGGTATGATACTTGCTCAAAGCAGGATCGGAAACAAGCTGAAAAAAAATGCAGTATGTCACGGTTTGATTATGTTATGGAACACAAAAAAGATATTTGGAATTGGGATAATCCTGCTCTCGATGATTTGAAGGAGTTTTTTACACTCTTTTGCTAACATAGTAAAATTCACACACAATTAACTAACTCATGAGCTTAAAAATCTACTTTGTACGACACGGTGAAACGACTTACAGCCAAACAGGCGGTTTCTGCGGCGCGATCGATCCAGAATTAACGCCCGCAGGTTCTCAAATGGCAGAACAGTTTGCCGCTACTTACGCAAAATTGCCCTGGGAGGCTGTTTATGTCAGTCCGATGAAACGCACAATTGCTACTGCAAAACCTTTGTGCGATGCTGTGGGAATTGAAATGCAGCTTCGCGACGGGCTGAGGGAAATTAAGTACGGTGAGTGGGAAGGCAAAACAGTAGAAGAGGTCAAAAAAGACTACGAAGAAGATTATATTAATTGGCTGACTGAACCTGCTTGGAATGCACCGACGAATGGCGGCGAAACTTCCGTGGAAATTGCTAGCCGATCGTCCTTAGTTATCGCAGAAATTCAGGAAAAGTACAAGAGCGGTAATGTTTTGGTTGTCTCGCACAAGGCGACTATTAGAATTGTTCTGTGCAGTTTGTTGGGGATTGATTTGGGACGTTATCGCTATCGCATTGGCGCTTTAGCAGCTTCTGTGAGTATTGTTAAGTTTGACGTGCGCGGGCCGCTGTTGGAGGTTTTGGGCGATCGCTCGTACATGGATGAAACTCTCCGGAATTTACCCGGTACTTGAAATTGCGGGTAAGGTGCGGGAGCGCACCTCCATTCTGCAACTAAATCGCGCCTATGTTAGACAATCCTAAAATAGCACCTGCTCCCAAAATATGACCAAAGGCCATAGTTCCCACAACTGCACCCAAACTCAAACCGCCGAACATACTGGATGAGGGCATTGCTGGGCCTGTGCGAGGATTCTTGATTGTTGATTTGCCGATCGCAATAGCTAAAATATTGCAAATAATCATAATTAAACCGATCGTGGGGCTCCACTCTACGGTTCTGGGGGCAATGGCAAGTAAAATTGGTGTAAACATCGATCGGCTCCTTATACTTTAGTCAATGAAAATCTGATGATGAAAGTATCAAATAACTGCAACGCTTAGCTACAGATTGCATTAATACTTAATTTTTTGATATATTTCGTAATGTTAGATTCTCCTCTTGAACGCAGGGCTAGCCAGAAACCGGGTTTTTTAACATAATACTTGGTTGCAACCCGCAGAAAAGGTAAAAAAACCAATTTCTTGGCCCGGATTGCGTCGGGGAGTGAATTAGCAATTACCTATTATCTATTACCATGAAAATATTAGTTTTAAACGCAGGTTCTAGCAGTCAGAAAAGCTGCTTGTACGAACTAAATGACAGGCTTCCCGATCGCCAGCCGCAACCCCTCTGGGAAGCGCAAATTGACTGGCATCACCGCGAAGGTGTGGCTCAGTTGAAAGTCGAAACTGCTTCGGCAACTGAACTTGAGGAAGAATTCGCCTCAGACTCTCGCGAAGCCGCCATTTCTCGAATGCTGGAGACTCTGTGGCAGGGTAAAACTCAAGTTATTAATAGTTTAAAGGAGATTGATATTGTCGGCCACCGCGTCGTACACGGCGGACAAGACTATCAGCAAAGTACGTTAATTTCGCCGGATGTTAAAGAGGCGATCGCCCGTTTATCTGTTTTCGCCCCCGTACACAATCCGGCCAACTTGGAAGGCATCGAAGCCCTTGAAAAAATCCTCCCAAATCGGCCGCAAGTAGCAGTATTTGATACAGCTTTTCACGCGCAATTGCCGCCCGCTGCCTTTGTTTATCCCGGCCCCTACGAATGGCTGGAAAACGGGATTCGGCGCTACGGTTTTCACGGCATTAGCCATCAATATTGCGCGCGCAGGGCGGCTCAACTTCTGAACCGTGATTTGACCCATTTACGGCTGATTAGCTGTCATTTGGGCAACGGGTGCTCTCTGGCGGCGATTCGCGGGGGCGTGAGTGTTGACACGACGATGGGTTTTACTCCTTTGGATGGTTTGATGATGGGAAGTCGATCGGGTGCGATCGATCCTGGGATTATAATTCATTTGTTAAGACGAGAAGATTTAACTTCTGAAAAATTAGATAATATTCTCAATCGTAATTCTGGTTTAAAAGGGATTTCTGGGGTATCTAGCGATATGCGGCAGATTGGAGATGCGATCGCCCAAGGTAATGAGAGAGCTCAACTTGCTTTGGATATTTACATTCACCGTTTGCGCGCCGGAATTGCGGCGATGCTGGCGAGTTTGGGTGGGTTGGATGCTTTGATTTTTACGGCGGGAGTTGGGGAAAATTCCGCTGTTGTGCGATCGGCTGCTTGCGAAGCTTTTGGATTTATGGGTTTAAAATTGGATGGAGAGAAGAACCAACAGTCGCCAGTGGATGAAGATATTGCGGCAGTGGATTCAGCGGTGAGAATTTTGATCATTCACACGCAGGAGGATTGGGAAATTGCGCGAGAATGCTGGAAACTTTATCACTAATTTATTTTATGGATTCTCGGCTCTTCCGTACTTAGTGCGATCGCGTTAACTTAAATTGCTCCTGAAGGCTTGCTAGGTAAGGCTTGGAAATTATTTACATCTGCTTGCGCTGTTGAGCAACTTGCTCAAGTAGTGGCGATTGCCTTGAAATTCCAGCCAGCTATGGTGTAGGACACCAAAAAACTAATAATTTGACACACTAACTACCTAAGAGCCGATATTATTAGGCTGATTAATCATAATTGGGGAAAAAACTCCCTTTTTTCAGAGGGATATGACGGCTATGTCCTTGATTATATCAGTGTTCTGACGGGGTTCTCACCCTGTCAGCGCAATGCGTGGCCGGATTGTTAAGGGTTGCTAATTGGAACTGATTTGGGAAAGTCGGTTGATGGTGGCGCCGATTACACAACTTGCCTGGGGGCGATCGGAATTTCAATAATAAACTCGCTCCCCTCTCCTGGTGCAGAAACGCAAGTTAATTTTCCGCCGTGAGAACTGACAACAATCGAGTGAGAAATAGACAATCCCAAACCCGTTCCCGAACCCACGGGTTTAGTTGTAAAAAATGGATCGAATATCTTGTGCAGCACCTCAGTGCTCATCCCTGGCCCGCTGTCGGCAATTCTAATTATGACAGAATTCCTGTCTGTCACCTCTGTAGAAATTGTAATAGCAAGCTGTTGATGAGATTTTTCCGGGTAATCTCTTGTTACGAGGAGAGCATCGATCGCATTGGTGAGAATATTCATAAACACCTGATTGAGTTGTCCGGCGTAGCATTCCACCAGGGGTAGAGAACCGTAGTCTTGAATCACCTTAATAGACTGTCGTTCCGGTCTATCTTTGAGGCGGTGTTGCAAAATCAGTAGGGTGCTGTTAATACCCTCATGGATATCCACTGGTTTAAAGTCTGCTTCGTCCATCCGCGAAAAGTTCCGCAACGACAGGACAATTTGGCGGATGCGATCGGTACCCATTTTCATCGAAGACAGCATTTTTGGCAGGTCTTCTTGCAAGAACTCCAGGTCGATTTCTTCGGCTGCGATTTGAATTTCGTCAGCAGGGTTAGGATAGTGCTGTTGATAAAGCTCCACGAACCCTAACAAATCTTGGGCGTATTCCTGTGTATGGACGAGGTTGCCGTGAATGAAGTTGACCGGGTTGTTAATTTCGTGGGCGACTCCCGCAACCAGTTGCCCCAAACTAGACATTTTTTCGCTTTGAATTATCTGTGATTGGGTGCGTTGCAACTCACTTAGGGCGTTTTTGAGTTCACCGGTGCGGTATTCCACCCGGTCTTCTAATTCTGCATTACTTTTTTCTAAGGCGGTAAACGATTCGCGCAGTTGTCTTGCCATGTGGTTAAAGGAGTTGGCAAGGGCGTTGAGTTCTTTAATACGGCTGTCTTCTACAGCTTGGTCGAAGTTGCCAGATGTTATTGCCTCACTCGCCCGATTTAGTCGCAGAATCGGACGCGCAATCCAGCCGGAAGTGATAACGCCCATCCCACAAGCTACCCCCAATGCTGCTAAGCAGAGCAAGATTGTGGTGCGAGTGTTGGCATCAATCTGTGCCATGAACTCGCTTTCTGGCACACTCACCACTACTAACCAATCCAATCCATATTGGTCGCGCCAGGGAGTGACTTGCACATAGTAGAGTTCTCCCTGAAAATCAAGCCGGAGATCGGTGTTTCCAGAAATGGATTGAAACCCTTTGAAGCGTTGCTGGATTTGTTTGGCAATTCCCTGCACTATGGGATTGCCACTGTCGATCGCCTTCAAACGCCGAATCTCGTCTTTGACGGTGGTAAAGGGTTGTTCTTTCGCAGAATTTGCGATCAACAGCCCATTTCGTTCCATGATGAAAACCTGCCCTGAGCTACTGACATCCATATTCCGTAAGAAATCGCTCAGTTTCAACAGATGGATATCGACTCCAACCATTCCTAGCAAGCGATTATTTGCGTCATAGATGGGGCGACCAGCGGAGGCAGCGATGTAGGGATGATTGGGATAATTTACGGTGACGATCCGCGACCAGATGGGTTTACCTGCTTTCATGGGTTCGGTGTACCAGGGTTCTTGCAAGTTGTCCCAATCATAAATAGTCACGACGTGAGTGCGATCGCCTTTGTTATCGGTGGCATAGTTGGTGACATTATTCGGCGGTTTGGGAGTCCAATCATCAATCACGACGGTTCTGGGGTCGTAGCGTGCGGCTCCTACTCCCTCACCCGTGGTCAGTCCAATGCCGATGTAATTCAGGTCATAGGTCTGCATTTGGTGCCAGAAATACTTACCGAGGGTTTGGCGATCGCGCACATCTAGCAATCCCATCCGAATCGCATCGGCGTTAATCTGAATCACTTGATGCGGAATAGATAAATAAGCCTCCAGATGTTGATTCACCGAAATGCTGGTTCGATCCATCAACCGATCCGCCAGGTCGTTTACCGCTTTTTGTCCATTTTTGAACGACAAATATCCCACCAGACCGACCGCTCCAAAGATTTGCAAAACAAATGGCACGATCAGTATTAGCTGCAATCGGATCGCCTGAGTTTTGCCGAAGTGACGTATCTTCATGATCGGAAATTACTTTTATTTTAGTATGATCTACTATCTACAGTTCGATCGTGAAGCTACACACAATATTTACTTTTTCAATGAAAAATCTGACACTTTTTATGCTTTATCGGAGCATTGCCACCTCGTCGCGATCGACAGTCCTCATGGCGACTGCAAAAGGGCGATCGCCCTTTTATGAAAACCCGATCGCTCGACTGTGCTACAGAGTTTGCGCCTAGTTAAAATTGCGAAGTCAAAGTTTAGTAAACTGAGATGTTACACCATTCTCAATAAGGTTTTTATGGACAGGTTCGGGGGCGCACCCCACAAGAAATTCATTTTTTGTGGAACAGGCCGGAAAGCCTGTTCATGAAAAGGGTGAAAGATATCAGGTATACGCCATGCGTGGCCGGATTGTTAAGGGTTGCTAAGGGGAATTGATTTGGGGATGTTGGTTGATGGTGATGTCGGTTACAAAACTTGCCTGGGGGCGATCGGAATTTCAATAATAAACTCGCTCCCCTCTCCTGGTGCAGAAACGCAAGTCAATTTTCCGCCGTGAGAACTGACAACAATCGAGTGAGAAATAGACAATCCCAAGCCCGTTCCCGAACCCACGGGCTTAGTTGTAAAAAATGGATCGAATATCTTGTGCAGCACCTCAGTGCTCATCCCCGGCCCGCTGTCGGCAATTCTAATTATGGCAGAATTCCTGTCAGTCACCTCTGTAGAAATTGTAATCGTAGGCTGTTGATGAGAGTTTTCCGGGTCATCTCTTGCGACGAGGAGAGCATCGATCGCATTTGTCAAAATATTCATAAATACCTGATTCAACTGAGACGCATAACAAGTAATTAGTGGTAGCGTGCTGTAATTTTTAATCACCTCAATTCCCAAACGCCCGCCCTCTTTTCTCAGGCGCGGTTGCAGCAACATCACCGTACTGTCGATGCCTTGATGGATATCTACCGACTTCATTTGCGCTTCGTCGAGGCGCGAGAAATTCCGCAAGCTTAGCACAATATCCCGGATTCTTTCCGCTCCTACTTTCATGGAATCCAGCAGCTTTTGCAAATCCTCGCTCAAAAATTCCAGCTCAATTGTTTCTATTTCTTCTAGAATTTCATCAGCAGGTTCTGGATAGTGCTGCTGGTAAAGCTCAATCAATTTTAGCAAGTCTTTAACGTATTCGCTAGCCGGATTAAGGTTGCCGTAGATGAAACTTACAGGATTATTAATTTCGTGAGCTACACCAGCGACCATTTGTCCCAAACTAGACATTTTTTCCGTTTGGATTAATTGAGCTTGAGTTAATTTAAGTTCGCGCAAAGTTTGTTCTAAACGCTCGTTTTTTTCATTTAACTCCTGCGTCCGTTCTTGCACTTTCTGTTCCACAGAATTGTAAAGCAAAGCATTTTCTAAAGAAATAGCAACTTGGGAAGAAAGCAACCTTAAAACTTCCAATCTGTGGGGAGTAAATGCTCCGACAGTCAAATTGTTTTCTAAATAAAGAATGCCGATTAGTTTGCCTTGATTGATGATAGGAGTACACAAAATAGATTGCAGTTGGTGTTTAGCGATGTAAGGATCGGCTGTGAATAGTCCCTCAGCCGCCGCATTGCTCAACACCAAATCCGAGCGAGTTCTTTCCACATAATTAATCACCGTCACAGGTAAATCATGATAGTCTCCAACAGGCGTAAATTGCAGCACAGCTACATCTTCAGCAAATACTGACGCCTTAGCTGAAATCAACAGTTGACCATCTCTAACTAAAATCAGAAAACCTAATTGAGCACCTGCATTTTCTAAGGAGATTCTCATCAAAGAAGCCAGCAACTTATCGAGGACAATTTCGCTAGAAATCGCCAGAGATGCTTTCATTACCGTTGCCAAATCCAGCACTCTCGCATCGCTGCCAGTAGAAGTATGAATAGTTGTGGTAGTTTGATTGTTGTTAAAACTTCCGTTTAGGGGCGTCATTTCCCGCAACTGCGGATACTTCTGTTCTAAATCTTCTACTTTGCGAACTGCACCCCAGCGCAAGTAGCACGAGTGAGCTTCGCGCAAGTGAATTTTGGCATATTGATACTTGCCTTTACTCAACCAAAACTTAGCTGCTAGTTCATTAGCTAGCGCTTCATTTTGGACAAACTCATTGTCTTGGGCTAAATTTATAGAGAAATCGTACAATTCTACAGCTTCTGAATCTTTCTTGGAAATTCTGGCTATTTCTGCTTGTACTAAAAGATACTTGTGCAGAAAATTTTCGGCACAGTTATCTGCCCAAATTTTCATCTGTTTTTGGTTTTCCTCTAACTTTTCCAAGTATGCCTTTTGCTTGTCTTCTGAAACATTTGGGAAAACCGCCGCTAAAGTTAGAGAAAAGAAAAAATTCCACTCGGTAGCGGGTATCGCTCCGGTAATAAAAGATAGCTGTTTTTCTACTTCAAAAGCTAGTTGTAGCGCTTCGTTGAAGTTGCCGTACCAGTACATTACCTGGCATTTGCGAATCTGATAAAGGCAGAGCGAGTACAAATTTTGATGAGCTTGACAGTTATGTACGTATTCAGCTTCGCTGATATCTTCGCTTTCAAATACAAACTTTTCAGGAGTTAGTTTGCTCAAGTTACGCAGGATTAACTCTACCCCTAATAATATATCGGTTACGAGCTGATTTTTGGTTTTTTGGCTGAACTGCAAATATCTGCTCGTGTCGGCCAGAATTTGCGAGATTTCTTTACCTTGAAAAAATGAATTAGCTATGCGGTTGGACAGGATATAACCCGCATACTCTAAATCTCCAGATTCTAAAGCTGCTTGATATCCTTCATTGCTGATCGCGTGGGAATCTTTGATGTGATTGAACCAGTAATAAAAAATACTGACCAGGGATGAACAAGCTCTGCATTTCAAGCCGATATTGCCAGATTTTTCGCTGAGATTCAGCGAGAGCAAGCCGAATTGATACGCAGCTTTGTAATCTCCGGAAACTGCGTTTAAGAACATACCGTAGCCAGCATAGCAAAGAGAGGCTTCGGGTACTAAACCGTATTGTAGAGAAAGATTGACTCCTTTTAAAACGCTGACTTTCCACAAGTCGGGATTTTTGAGGTACGCGGATGTCAGCAAGTTTGTAATTAATTTGACTGCCACTTTTTTGTCGGGTACAGTCATTTCGGGGGCGTCAATTAGGGAAGCTATTTCTCTACCTGCTAAAATATTTGTTGCGGCTGCAAATTCTTCGGATATGACTTTTTGTAGCCCGTCTAGCGGCAAGTCAATGCCTAGCAAGTCCAAAGCTTGGATTCCGGCTTTAACGGCTTCTTCGTACTTCGCCCGCAGGGTGTACTGCACGATCAGCAGGTTGTAAATTTCTACCTTTTCTAAGGGCGATCGCGCTTTTTCCAACGTTATATTAATAAATTCTTCGGAGTTCTCAAAAAAACCGTTTAAATACTCAACATTTGCCCGCTCCATGTGCAAGGCAAAGGCTAAATCGTAGTGGGCATCCCAAATATCGGCGCTCAAACCGTCCATGCCTGCGGTCAAATACTGCAAGGCAGCAACATAAGCAGTGGCATCTTTGGCTCTGCGGGCGGCGTCTAAATTCAGCGTTGCCAGTTCAATTAATTCTCGATCGTCTTTAATTAGCGATCGAGCCACATTCAAGTGATCGACTAATTCAAAGATTCTGTCAGCGCGATATTCCGCCGGGGTGTTTTCTAGGATTTGCCTGCCTATTTTCAGATGAACGGCCTTTTTTTGCGAGTCGTCGATTAAAGCGTAAGCTGCTTGCTGTACCCGATCGTGCAAAAATTTATAATTCAGAATTAATAGCGGAAACAGGACGTAATCTAATGACTTGCTTTCCAATTCCGAAGTTGGCAGAATCAATCCCGACTTAATGGCGGGCAACAGGTGAGAAAAAGTTTCCGAGGCTTCTTTTTCATGAATTAAAGAAAGAGTATTCAAGTCAAATTCGTTACCCAAACAAGCCACTAAACGCAAAACTTGCTGCGTTGAAGTTGGCAGTTTTCTCAATTTTTGTACCATCAAATCTACTACATTGTCAGTGATAGCGCACTGTTCAATTTGAGTCATATCCCAATGCCAGCCGCCTTTACTACCCGACTGTGGCGGGTGAAAAACTAGCAGGTTTTCCTGATACAATGTTTGCAGGAATTGATTGACAAAAAAAGGATTTCCGTCGGTTTTGCTGATTACCAATTCAGCTAAAGGTTTGACAGATTCTCGATCGCTGTGCAAAGTCTCCGCAATCAAATGAGTTATGTTTTCCACCCCCAGCGGCGACAAAGCAATCTGATTAATGATAGCTTCCTGATTTCGCAGTGTCTCCACTGTCATCATTAAAGGATGAGTAGGACTAACTTCATTATCCCGATAAGCACCTATTAAAAACAGATATTGCGTAGCTTCATCTGTCATCATCAATTCGATCAGCTTGAGAGTAGCCGAATCAGCCCACTGCAAATCGTCGAGAAAAATGACCAGCGGATGTTCTGGCTGGCAAAATACGCGAATGAAATTTTGAAATACTAAATTAAAGCGGTTCAGAGATTCCGTCGGCCCCAATTCAGCTACAGGAGACTGAGCTCCGACAATTAGTTCAACTTCGGGAATGACATCAATAATAATTTGTCCGTTTTGACCGAAGGAACTGCGGAGTTTTTCGCGCCAAACTGCTAATTGAGCCTCACTTTCAGTTAACAGTTGCCGCACCAATTCCGAAAAAGCGCTGACAACGGCCGAATAAGGAATAGTCCGCTTATACTGGTCAAACTTTCCCCAAATAAAATATCCACGCCTGCGGGTAATAGGTTTGTCTAAAATCTTCACCATTGCAGATTTGCCAATGCCGGAATAACCGGCAATCAGCATCATCTCGCTGCGGGATTTATGCTGTCCTCTCGCCAGGACTGACAAGGGACTTTCTTTTTTCGATTTGCTCTCTTTTTTGATGACAGAAATTTGGGAATCTTCGGTGCGGTAGCCTCGATTATTTGTTGCTGCTACCCGTTCAAATGCCGCTAAAAGAGTTTCAACTTCTCGCTGTCTGCCGTAAAGTTTTTGAGGTATTTGAAATTTGTCGGAAATATCTTGGCGGCCGAGAGGAAACTCAGAAACAACCCCAGATGTTTGCCACTGAAACAGGCAGGATTCCAAATCTGCTTTTAGTCCCCAAGCACTTTGATAGCGCTCCTCAGGAGTTTTTGCTAACAATTTCATCACAATATCTGAAACAGTTTGAGGAATTTCTGGTGCAATTTCAGCGAGAGGTACTGGCTGTTTGGCAATGTGACAGTGAACTAACTCCATGGGATCTGTAGTGGAAAAAGGAAGTTGTCCTGCCAGGATTTCATAGAAGGTCACGCCGAGCGAATAAAAGTCTGTGCGGTAATCGACTACCCGGTTCATTCTACCGGTTTGTTCGGGCGACATATAGGCTAAAGTGCCTTCTAGAAAATTGGGATTTTTACTCGGAATATTTTCCAGGTTGGATGCAGTTGAAATGCTAAAGTCTATTAGTTTTACTTGTCCTGTAGCCGGATTAAAAACTATATTAGAAGGGTTTATATCTTTATGAATTACATTTTTTCCGTGAATTTCGCCCAAAGTTTCCGCAACTTTGATAGCCGTAGTCAGAAATCCTAAAATGGTAAATTTTTGGGAACCCATAAATATTTTTAAAGATTCCCCGCCAAAATCTTCTAAGATCATTGCCAGACTATTTCTAACCTGTTGCAACTTATACACTTTCACAACTCCGTCCAACTGGCTTAAGTTGGCAGTGATCTCATATTCGCGCTTGTATCTATTGAGTTCTTCAGGAGTCGGATAGTCTTCTTTGATAAGTTTGATAATAACAGGTTGGTTGTTCTGCTCGTTGTGGCCGCGGTAAACCAGGGAAGTGCTGCTTTCATAAATGAGAGCGAGAACTGCAACGCCGGGAATTGCCATCATAGTTGGGTTCTCTCAAATTAGGTGTGCTTGGTCAATGTTACAGGACTGACGCGCGGCGGGCTAGAAACCCGGTTCCTTCGTTGCTAGTCGTTGACAAACCCAAGATTTTTTCGTATAAATCGGGTTTCTTTTCGTAAATCCTATGTTATTCTTCATTATCGCTCAAGAGCTATCTTTTGGGATGTGTGGGAACGCAGGCCTTGACAGCAAAGAGCTACTGCTGACAAAAGCACGCTGGGGCTTTCGTCACCTCAGCAGTTAGGTTAACAAGAGCGCAAATACAGGAGTTGTGCAAGGATTTACTCTAATACTCGATCGCCACGCTGACAACTAAATCATCTCAGCTTCCAAACAATTGCTTGATTTTAACCCCTCGTCATCACATCTGGTGAAAATACGCAAGTGCTGAAAGATTTATTTTTTCGGTGACAAGGGGCGAATTGTGGGTGCTAAAAAAACCGGGCGGTGCAAGTCTTAACTGCAATTCGCGGTCGAGGCGCTGAGGGAAGTAAGTGTTGCTTCGGGAGCGGCAATTTCCTTTAATTATATCTATTTTGGCTCATCGATTAACAGTTCTAACTGACCGTTAAAGCAAAGTAAATTTAACAAAAAATGCAGGATTATTGCACCTTGTCTGGTGCGCGGCAGCGAACCCTACATTAATCAAATTTGCCTAACTTTTAAGAAAATTTGAGGAAAGATTAAGAATTATTGCCATAAAACCCGGGTAAAGTTGTTTGAATTGCGAGTCAAATGCCAAGCAGAGAAAGCGTTTGAGCATTTCCCAAATGTGTAAATCCTCAGAAAGTTACTATTTCTAAAGGATTCATCCGGTGAGAAAATCAGAAACCACCTTAAAATTTAGCAGTAATCGCCCGATCGGGCAATTCTCAACCAGCACCAGGAAAAATACCTATGAAATTGGCTTATTGGATGTACGCAGGCCCAGCCCACATCGGCACTTTGCGCGTGGCCACTTCCTTCAAAAACGTCCATGCGATCATGCACGCACCGATTGGAGACGACTATTTTAACGTCATGCGTTCCATGCTGGAGAGGGAACGGGATTTCACCCCGGTAACTACCAGCGTCGTTGACAGACACGTACTGGCGCGGGGTTCGCAGGAACGGGTGGTGGACAACATCACCCGCAAAGACAGAGAAGAACACCCAGATTTAATCGTGCTCACCCCGACTTGCACCTCCAGCATTCTGCAAGAAGACTTGGAAAACTTCGTGGAGCGAGCTCAATTAGATGCTAAAGGAGATGTATTGCTGGCGGATGTGAACCATTACCGCGTCAACGAACTGCAAGCAGCCGATCGCACTTTGGATCAAATCGTCCAATTTTACATAAACAAAGCCCGCAAAAAAGGCGATTTAGTAGAAGCCAAAAGCGAAAAACCATCTGTCAACATTATCGGTATGTCTACCCTGGGTTTCCACAACCAGCACGACTGCACCGAGTTGAAGCGTTTGATGGCAGATTTGGGCATTGAAGTCAACGAAGTTATTCCCGAAGGTGCTTCGGTTCACAACTTAAAAAGACTGCCCCGCGCTTGGTTTAACTTGGTTCCTTATCGGGAATTGGGGATGATGGCCGGGGAGTATTTGCAAAAAGAATTCGGTACGCCGATGGTGGATATTACGCCGATGGGCGTGGTGGAAACTGCGCGCTGTATCCGCAAGATTCAGCAAGTTTTAAACGCTCAAGGTGCGGATGTTGATTACGAAAATTTTATTGACCAACAAACTCGATTTGTGTCGCAGGCTGCTTGGTTTTCGCGCTCGATCGACTGCCAAAACTTAACGGGCAAAAAAGCCGTCGTATTTGGCGATAATACGCACGCTGCGGCGATGACGAAGATTTTGGCTCGCGAAATGGGAATCCACGTTGTGTGGGCTGGAACCTACTGCAAACACGACGCTGACTGGTTCCGGGAACAGGTTAGCGAGTATTGTGATGAAGTGCTGGTGACGGACGATCACGGGGCGATCGGGGATGCGATCGCCAAAGCCGAACCTTCGGCAATTTTCGGCACGCAAATGGAACGCCACGTAGGTAAGCGGTTGGATATTCCCTGCGGCGTAATTGCTGCACCGATTCACGTCCAAAATTTCCCGATCGGCTACAAGCCATTTTTGGGTTATGAAGGTACGAATCAGTGCGTAGATTTGGTCTACAATTCCTTTACTTTGGGCATGGAAGACCACTTGCTGGAAATCTTCGGCGGCCACGATACCAAGGAAGTGATTACCAAGGGTATTTCGGCTGATTCTGACATGGGTTGGACGAAGGATGGACAGGCTGAGCTGAACAAAATCCCTGGTTTTGTGCGGGGTAAGGTGAAGCGGAATACTGAGAAGTTTGCGCGCGATCGTGGGATTGATAAGATTACCGTTGAGGTTCTTTACGCAGCGAAGGAATCTGTCGGCGCGTAGTTAGTTGGGTAAGGGCATCTCTTGTGGATGCCCTTGCTTATCAGCTTATCAAACAAATAGATTAATTTACGATAAAGTTGACTTAGGAAAAATGCCAGATATTACTCAAGACGATGGCTGGAAGGAAGTAGGGGCGATGGCTGGCCCTAATGAATCTTGGTTAACTGATCTAGCTAAGTGTTCAGAAATAAAAGGGAGACTTTCCATATTCAATCCACAGCATAATGAAGAGCCACAGCATATTGATAATGTGATGAAAGCTCTATCAATAGGATTTCACCTGACCCAAGCTGCTGTTGAATGGGATAATCCTGTGGCAGGTAATACTCTAGCAAAGTCTTCTACCGCTCAGGCAAGAGGCATTCAGTGGCAACTGGTGATGGCCTACGGTGGATTTGAAAGTGTTACAAAGACATTAATGGATCTGAAAGGAGAAAAGAATTCAGGTCTTACTCTAGCTCACGTTCAAATTTTTACATCTAAATGCAATCTCCCTGATTATATTCCCTTAAAAGCACCTGATACCACCAGTAAAAATCTTGAGAAATGGCTTACAAAATCACCTACTGGAACAGGTAAGGAACTTCTAAATTTTATTGGTCTTAAAAATGGCGATCGAAATAAAATTAAAGACTGGCTTGTTAATAGCAATGAGATATAGCAATCCTATATGAATTGTGAAAAGGCATCAAATCTTTTCAAGTTAGGAAAATTGAAAAGATTATATTTAGC
>NZ_JAUBRO010000065.1:0-30785 GCF_036701945.1 Microcoleus sp. MON1_C1
ACTCCGACACCAACTCCACCAACGCCGACTCCGACGCCGACTCCTGCGGAAACTCCGACACCAACTCCACCAACGCCGACTCCGACGCCGACTCCTGCGGAAACTCCGACACCAACTCCACCAACGCCAACTCCGACGCCGACTCCTGCGGAAACTCCGACACCAACTCCACCAACGCCAACTCCGACGCCGACTCCTGCTGAAACTCCGACGCCTGCGCCAACTCCGACTCCTGCGGAAACTCCAACGCCAACTCCGACGCCAACTCCTGCGGAAACTCCGACTCCAACTCCGGCTTCCACGCCAACACCAACGCCTGCGGAAACTCAGACCCCAACACCATCAGTACCCGTTGTTACACCAGGAAGTGATACTGATTGCATTTGCAATACTATTGAGTATCCAACAGTCGATCGCCCAAACCAAGCTGACAACATTATCAACGGCAATGGTAGCGATGAAATTCAGTTTGGCACGTCAGAAAATGATGCTTTTTACGGCAGTCCAAATCCGAATATTTTTGATGCGGATTTAGGCGATGATAACCTCTATGGCGGTGAAGGAAACGACATTCTTTACGGCAACCGAGGCAATGATTTTATTGAAGGCCACCACGGAGATGATATCCTTTTTGGTGGCAAGAATAATGACATCATCCTTGGCGGTGAAGGCGAAGATATCATCTTCGGAAATCGGGGCAATGATTCAATAAATGGTAAAGAAGACAACGACTTAATTTTGGGCTGTGAAGGTGATGATTTTATCGACGGTGGCAAAGGCAGCGATATCGCATTTGGAGGCAAGGGAAATGATATAATCTTCGGCGGCCAAGGGGAGGATTCTCTCTACGGCGATTATGGTAATGATACCCTCTGCGGAGGTGCTGGCAATGATTGTCTGAGTGGAGGTGCGGGCAATGATTTGCTAGACGGGTGCGAGGGAAATGATACTTTGATTGGTGGCAAAGGTAATGATACTTTGATTGGCGGTTTGGGGGATGATTGTTTAATTGGAGGTGCTGGGAGCGATCGCTTTTTACTATCTGCCAATTCGGGTATCGATATTATTGCCGATTTTGAAACTGGAAAAGATTTGCTGATGCTCGCTAATGGCTTGACATTCGAGCAATTAAGTGTTAATGAAAACAGCGGTGCCACTTTAATTCAGCTTGTGGAAACAGGAGAAATTATAGCTGCTTTAAGCGGAGTTTCTGCTAGCAGAATAAGCGCCAGCGATTTCAGTTTCATTTAAACAGGCTCACCACTGATGCAGGTCGGCAACAAACTGTGTCCCGGCACTCGACTTTTTGTGCCGATCGAGCATCTCCAACCTGACGCACCCTACCGCAACTGTCTCTTTCTCCTCTAAATCTGTGTCCTCTGCGGTTAAAAACTCTAATTATTATATGAATTAAAGCATTTTTTCCAGAAATTGCTTGGCGCGATCGCACTGAGGGTTACTAAAAAACTCCTGCGGCGGCACATCTTCCGCCACCTTTCCGCCATCGAGAAACAAAATCCGGTGAGCGACTTCCCGCGCAAAACCCATTTCGTGAGTTACAATTGCCATTGTAATTCCCGTTTTCGTCAAAGCTTTCATCACATCTAACACTTCTTTAACCATTTCTGGATCGAGTGCAGAAGTCGGTTCGTCCATCAGCAAAATTTCCGGTTCCATAGCCAAACAGCGGGCGATCGCCACCCGCTGTTTTTGTCCCCCCGAAAGCTTAGAAGGATAAACCTGGGCCTTATCTGACAAACCCACTTTTTCCAGCAATTCTCACCCCTTCAGACGCGCCTCATCCGATTCAACCTGCTTCACCTTTACAGGCGCATACATCACATTTTGCAGCACAGTCATGTGCGGAAGTGGAAATGCTAAAAAACCCTCCCCACTTTCTGGCGGATTTTCATAATATCTGCCTTCGGCAAAGTAATATCCACCTGTTGTCGGTTTAGTCGTACCGGGTGCACCGGGGGAATGGGAGTATTTGAAGCAACGGCGATCGCCCTGCTGTCCGATCGCTTTTCTACGGGTATAATTCTGAGTGCGGTTGCTTTGTATCGGATAATTAGCATTCTGGCGGATGTTTCGGGTGCTGTTTTGGCAAAGCTCGATCGGCAGCGAAATCAGCGCAGTCAAAAAAGGCGAATTTGAAATCAAATATAGGAGCAATATAATTTGCTGCGTTCGAGAAATCCCTGAATCGCGCAATGTAGTAAAAGCTATAATCAAAGTCAAAGTCGTGAGTGCCAACTCACAGATTTAGATAAATTACTTGAACTTTGGCTGACCGTGTAAATCCAATCATCTCAGTGGCAGCAAATTCATCACATTACAGGTTCTTTGAAATAATGACTCTAACCTCCGGTTAGCCATGACTCATAACAACAATCGAACGACAACAATTCGTTACCTTCTAATTACATCAGGTGTACTAGCGATCGGTGGATTAGGCTATCTTGCTTATACCATGTTGCACGAACGCAACGAAGTACGCTACTACGAATCCGAACAGCAATGTATTGTAGATGCGATGAACCAAAGCAACGGGTTCACCAAAGAGCAGTGTCAGGCTCAGTTCCGGTACGCAATGCAGGAATACGAACGCATTACGCCCGTGTATCGCACGCAGCCAGAATGCCAAGAAGACACAGCAAGCATTTGCTCGCAGGTATCGAATTCCAGCGCTGCTACCCCCGGATGGCGACCAGAGTTCGGCGGCTTCTATTTCACCGATGATGTCGATGATGATGCCCCTCCAACAGTGGTCAACGGCGTCAACGGCGGCTCCTACACGGTTTATCCAGTGCAACCCGTTTACCGCTCCAACATCGGAATTGTAACTCCAGATAGAACCCAGATTACTCGTCCCCTACAGGGCATACCGCTAGATTCTCCCTACTTTTCCTCCAGTGGCGACACCCCAAATCGCCCCGCAGGCCACGCAGCTCAGGGAACCATCAAGGGACGAGGGAGGTTTGGTAGCGCAGTCCGTTCCACGGCTCCTTTGGGAAGCGGAGGCAAGTAACCAAGACCGATTTTTCTCTATTTTTCCATATTCTCCAGTGTCACTAGCAAGGTGCTTCATCCATGTATCCATTTTTGTTTCAGCGACGACGCAACTGGCAGCAGCACGTATTAGAGAACGCCTACCAATGTCAGCCTCTTGCAGACATCAACCAACGCTACTGGGCAGAAGCCTTAGACCGTCCCTTTGGGGTGATGTTTTCGCGCCAGGAAGAGGCGAGGATCTGGGATGCTACTGAGGCTCTTTGGGATATGTGCCGGGAGTTTTTGGACTGGTTTTTTACCGCTGATGGCCTAGAAAATCGGATGAAAAAACTTGCTATTCCCCCTGGTTTCTGGGAAGCAATTCAGGTTTCGTGGGATCGGGTTGACGAAGCAGAAGATATGTCTCTTTATACCCGTTTCGATCTTGCCGTCACTGAAGATGGAAAAATTAGCCTTCTAGAAATCAACGGCGAAACTCCTCTCTTAGGTGCAGAAACGGTCTATCAATGGCTGTGGTTAGATGACATGAAAAAACCAAGCGGAGATTTGCGATCGCTTCCCAACGATGCCAATCAGTTCAACAACTTTTGGGACGAAGTTGCGGGTCGATTCCGCACTCTAAGTCGTCATTACGATTTAAAGCAGTTCGGTCTGAGCTTGTTAATTGACGAGCATCTGTCAGAAGATACCGAGATGGCAGGACAACTGGTGGAAATTATTAATCAAGAATTGGGAAACGATCGCTTTTTTACCCAACTTGTAGGATTGCGTAACCATCTGGGCGTGGATGAAGAAGGATTTTTTGTCGATCAATTCAATAATCGGATCTTGCGACTTTGGAAAATCGTCGATTGGCTAGATTTGCAACTCGCCAGCCAATCCTTTAACGCAGATGAAGCCCTAGCATCCCGCCTGATAGCAGGGGACGTGAAAATCATTGAACCGCTGTGGAAACAGATTTTAAGCAATAAAGGATCGATGGTGTGGATGTGGGAATTATTTTGCAACCACCCAGTGTACGCTCAATTCTTGCTACCTACTTTCTTCACAGATACTATCTCGATCGAATCCACAGCATTACTGACCCAAATGCACGTCAAAAAGCCCCTCGTCGGTTTAGAAGGTGTTGGCGTTTCTATTGAGACAGGTGATTTCGTTGCCGGAGCCGTTCACGCCCGCGAGGCGATGGGCTACGATCGCGAAGGATTCATTATTCAGTCCTATCAACCCTTGCCCGAATATTTTGGCTACCACTTCGTCGTAGGTTCCTGGATTGTCGGCGATACTCCATCCGGCATCGTATTGCGCGGAGATACCAATCCGATCACCGGACGACATTGCTTAATCGTTCCGCATATCGTGAGCGATCGTCTGGTGAATACTTAACTTCTAATCAGAAAAACTATGAAATTACAAACTCATGATGTCCGGGGAATTCCGATTCTTAGCAGTGAGTGGAGTGTAGATGAATTTATTGCCGATGAGTTGAAAATTCCCGAAGTCGCGCCTACAATTCAGGCTGGATTTATGGATCTCCTGAGCCGAGATGTGTTCTCTGAGGGAGACAGTCAGCCACTGTACGAGCATCTGCTATCTCGCAGTTCGGAGTTCTCGTTAGAATTCATGAGTGCGATCGAACTTTGGCTGCAAGACGAATTACGGCACTACGTTGCTCTACGTAAGGTCTATCACATGGTATCAGGTTTGTCCCCAGAGGCGATCGACCAAAAAAACCAGAGTCGGGTGCATGAACTCGAACCGATCTCGTTTCTGATTGAGAACGAATTCACCATTCTAGTTGGTTTAATGTTTGACGAAATGGGTTCCGTGTGGTCTTATCACCGGGATATTAAGGAATTCTACCAACACTATGGGAACGGCTTTGCTCGCGTAGGACATTTGGTGACGCAGGATGAGGGGCGGCATTTTAGGAATGCTGCGACTCTCATCCAACATCGCCATCCCGACAAAATCGATCGGATCGAACCCTTATTAGAAAAGATTAGCGAGATGGAAGCCGGTCTTGCTTATTATCCCAAGACTTTCTTTCTCGATCACGCTCAGGAAAGACACCGCTTTCCGAAAGATTTTAATACCCAAGTGATTCAAAGAATTCTCTCCTTTTTCTAACAGAATTACCAATTTAATCAGTGGATCAATATTATTATACTTTCCGTGGCGATCGAGCATCTCAAACTGACGCACCCTACCGCAACTTTCTCTTTCTCCTCTAACTCTCTCTGTGCCCTCTGTGTCCTCTGCGGTTAAAAACTCTAATTCTTATATGAATTAAAGCATTTTTTCCAGAAATTGCTTGGCGCGATCGCACTTTGGGTTACTAAAAAACTCCTGCGGCGGCACATCTTCCGCCACCTTTCCGCCATCCAGAAACAATATCCGGTGGGCGACTTCCCGCGCAAAACCCATTTCGTGAGTTACAATTGCCATTGTAATTCCCGTTTTCGTCAAAGCTTTCATCACATCTAACACTTCTTTAACCATTTCTGGATCGAGTGCAGAAGTCGGTTCGTCCATCAACAAAATATCCGGTTCCATAGCCAAACAGCGGGCGATCGCCACCCGCTGTTTTTGCCCCCCCGAAAGCTTAGAAGGATAAACCTCTGCCTTATCTGACAAACCCACTTTTTCCAGCAATTCTAACCCCTTCAGACGCGCCTCATCCGATTCAACCTGCTTCACCTTTACAGGCGCATACATCACATTTTGCAGCACAGTCATGTGCGGGAACAAGTGGAAATGCTGAAAAACCATCCCCACTTTCTGGCGGATTTTCAGAATATCTGCCTTCGGCAAAGTAATATCCACTCCGTCAATGTATATGTGTCCCGAAGTCGGAATTTCCAGTAAATTCAAACACCGCAAAAAAGTAGACTTGCCGCACCCTGAAGGGCCGATAATGGCAATCACTTCTCCTTTATGAATCTCAGTAGTTATCTCGCGCAAAACCTTCAGATTGCCAAAAGATTTATACAGGCGATCGACCTTAACTGCTACTTTGGAGTCTACGTTCGAGTACATTGGCCCCCCAAGTTAAACTAAGCACCATCAAATAATAAATTGCGCCGACAAATATCAAAGGTTCAAAGTAAATATACTTTTCTGCTCCCACAATTGTAGCGCGGCGCAGCAAGTCTTCTACGCCAATTACTGAAACTAAAGCTGAATCCTTCAGCAAAGCAATACTTTCATTCACCAATGCAGGCAAAATATTTTTCAACGCTTGCGGCAAGATAATATCGCCCATCATCAGTTTGTAGGGAACGCCCAGGGATTCTGCGGCTTCTTTTTGACCTTTATCTACGGCTTGAATTCCCGCGCGGATTGTTTCGGAAATATAAGCCCCAGAATTCAGGACAAAAGTAATTACGCCAGCTTGCAGCGCAGATATATTATAGCCCGTAAGCTGCGGGGTTGCAAAATAAACTAAAGTCAACTGCAAAATTAGTGGTGTTCCTCGAAAAATAGAAGTATAAGCAGTACCGAACCAAGCCAGCGGTTTAATGCTAGAAATCTTAAACAGAGACAGCACGATTCCCCAGATAAATCCGAGAAATGCCGACAGCAAGGTAAAAGTTAGCGTTACCCAAATCCCGGACAAAATATAAGGCAAACTCGGCTCGATTTTTCCAAAATCTAACCCGAACTTGGACGCTACCGCAGGCTGATTTGCTTGAGCAGGTTCTTGCGGAATTGGTCGAGAAAACCACTTAGTAGCTAGTTCCTTAATTTGACCGCTGGCTTTCATTTGCTGGAGGACTCGGTTGAATTCTGGAACTAATCTCGAACCTTTCGGAAAGGCGATCGCCGAACCGCTTTCTTCAGTATTTGGGATTGTGTTAAATTCCAAGTCCGGGTTCGCTGCTGCATAACCCGTAGCGACAGTATCCTCGATCACTCCCGCCGCGAGGCGGTTCGATTTAATTTCTTGAATGATGTCAGGAATCCTATTCAGAGGAGCCAGTTGCACCCCGGCCATTTTTTTCACAGCTTCCTGCTGAATGCTTCCGAGTTGAACGCCTACTTTTTTCCCCGCTAAATCTTCAGCTTTGGTCAAATTGCTGCCTTTATTGGCGACAATTGTATTTTGAGCTTCGTAGTAAAGGTCAGAAAAAGCAACATTTTTTTTCCTTTCTGCTGTGGGAGTCATTCCAGCCATCACAAAATCGGCTCTTCCCGCCTGCAAAGCGGGAATTAAGCCGTTAAAATCCATGCCAATTACTTTCAGTTCGTAGCCTAATTTTTTAGTAATATATTTGGCAATATCGATGTCAAAACCGATGATTTCGTTGCCGCTAACAGCCGTATCTTTAAATTCATAGGGCGGGTAGTCTGGGGAAGTCGCCAGTGTTAAAGTCTTGTTGGCTTGGGCGTAACTGGCGATCGCAATTAAACAAAAGGCGATCGCGATCGCCGCCGCCAGCATTGATTTTAATTTTAAACGTTTCATATCGAACATTGTCCTAAAAAATCCCCTCGCCCAGAAAATATACCACACATCGGAATCAAGTCACCTTTATAAAGGAAGATATACTCCTGGACGCACGGATTTCCAGAAACCGGGTTTGATGGACAAACAAACTGCATAATTAGCCTTTAACCAAGCTAAAAAACCCGGTTATAAAGGTATTAAGGCGCCCAGGGATAAAGATAAATAATTGTGCCAGTAACTTATATTTAAAAAATGTGCCTTGCGGACATTTTTTAACAACTTAGAAAGGGAAGCTTGTTTGCTAAATTCCCACCAATGTTGTATCGTTGTTATAGTTGCGATCGGTATTTATAATCATCCAGCATATTCCATCTATATGTGGTACAAGGTATTCAGTAGATCAGAGCAAAAAATGCGATATTACTTCTAAGCCGCCGGGAACGATCGAGTGGGAGTAATACCATTGTCGATTATTGATTTTCGATTTGGAGAGATGCCGTCTGTAAGTCCTGTGTTAATTACAGGACTTACACATAAAAATTATAGTCTAAGAGTCAACTGTCAACTGTCAACTGTGTTGAATAGTGTTGCAAAAATGCTTCCAGTTCTGTCCGTCCTGGTTGGGTAATTGAGTTGTAGAAGACTTCTTTTTGTCCATTGGGAGTGTAGAAACGATAGAAGCGTCGATCGACATCGATTTGTCGCAGGTATACTAAGGGAACGCCAACAGATGCAAGGAGTCGGGCTTTTTTGCGATCGCGCACCTGCACCTCTGGGCGATCGTGCCAATGAGATTGACATTCTATCACCAGTTTGGCTTTGCGACTAGCACAATAACCGCGTTCCATCAAGGCGATATCGACTCTGGAACTCACCCAAAATTTCCAAAGTTCAATGGGAAGACGGGTGAAAGTTTCTGGACGGGAACAGATGATTTCTAGGGGAACTTGGGGACAGTAACGGAAGCGATCGCCTAAAATCATCTCTAGAATATCGATAGCGATCGTTTCTAACTCGTTGATAATTTCTCCGCTTTGGAATTGGGGAAATGAAGACAAAGAATTGTCATAGTCAAAGGCGTATAGCATCAGTTTTATTTCAGATTAGGGTGAGTGGGAATTAAAGGGGTTGTAGACGACTGTCCAAGCGTTTGCACCAAGAGCGGTAGCAGTCCAAGCGCCCTTCTGGTAAGGTTTGCCTTCTTTCCGAGCGCGGTAAAGAGTTGTGGTGGATACCTCCAACAGTTGTGCGGCTCTATGGGTTGTGCAGGATTGCTCAATTACAGTTGGTTGGGATGGGAGTTTTACCCTTCTCTTTTTGTTAAGGGAGTCGATGGGAGTAGGTGGCTCGTCTGGGAAAAGGCTGAGTTGGAAGGCTGTCATAAGCTGAACCTTTGAGTGTTAATGATTCAAGCCTATTGGAGTCAACTGAATTTCTCCAGAGCAAAACGGTTCAGAAAAAAGTGAACTGATCTGAACTGGTCAAGAAACTTGATGCTGACTATGCTAGGGATAGTTTGGATTGAGATTTTGCGCCTGTGCTGTTGTCCCGCCGTGGACTCAAGTCCACGGCTAAGAGCTACTGTCCACTTAAGTGGACTGAAGAGCGCTTTTTTGGGTCAGCATTTAGTCCTCTTTTAGAGGACTTTCGCTATGAGCCAGGGGTTTAAACCCCTGGCGGGCTATGCAACTGATGCAAAATTCTCAATTTCATCCACTCTGGTTGTTAGGAATGAGTCAAACTATGGCATCTCGCAGTGTTCGGATTGATGGCGCAGGTTTGGAGAAAGTTCGTCAACGGATGGCTGAATTGGAGAAGCCACTAAATCCAGATAAACGAGGTTGGTCTCAAGAAGACCTTGCAAGGCAGGCGTATGTGCATCTTAGTACGGTTAAACGCTTTCTTGAAGGTACGCCACCGGATCGCGGTACTGTCATCTCAATTCTTAAAGCATTAGAATTTGAACCCATAAACTTTATTGCCGAACATGACTCCAACTTGCAGAATTCCAAGCGAGATCCACAGCCAAACATTGACATTGATTGGCAGCGAGTTTGCCAATCAATGTTAAAGGAACAGCAAAAAGAACAGCGAATTAGGCGTAAGGCAACTGAACAGGGAGTTGAAATCAATGTTTTTGTACCGCTAGGATTAATCGAACGGAAACATCAGCAGCGTCGCAGTGGCAATGTGCCTATGGAACTGTTACATCAATTAGAACCGGAAGTTGTTACCCGAATTTACGAGCATGATGAATTCATGACTGACGTTATTGGACAAAACCCTACTGGAAAAAATCAGCATATTGCTATTGTCGGCGAACCAGGAGCAGGAAAGACAACGCTGTTAGATAAAATCGCCACTCACATTCAGGAAAATAATCGAGACTTGCCGATTTGCATTGCGCTGGCAAGTTTGCAAGGAAAGACACTGAAAGACTATATCCTTCAGGAATGGTTACCGGAAGCTATTTCTCTGGGTTATCCCGATATTGATGTAGAGATGTTTCATGAAAAATCTCTACAAAAACGGTTGCGTCAAGGTGGAGTGTGGCTATTACTCGATGGTGTCGATGAAATGGCTGTAGGGGCGAACAGTTGTTTGTCCCTAGAGGAAATCCGAAACCAGCTTACTGATTGGTTGGGTAATGTGCGGGTTGTTTTGACCTGTCGAACCAATGTTTGGGATGCCCGTCTCAACAATCCCCTCACAGGTTTTGATACTTACAAAACTCAGGAGTTTAAACAAGAGCAAGTAGATGATTTTATTCAGCAGTGGTTTGCTGAAGCAAAAAATATTCAACGGGGACAGGAGTTACAGAAAAAGCTGCAAGAACCGCAAAAAGAACGCATCCGCCAACTCGTAAAAAATCCGCTTCGCTTATCTCTACTGTGTCAAATATTCAGCACAAATAAGCAAGTCGAATTACCAGAAACCAAAGCCGAACTATATCAACACTTTGTCCGCTATTTCTATGAGTGGAAACCATCCCAAACGGTTATTGATTGGGCTAATCAACCAGGTTTGCGAGAAGAATTACATCAAGCCCTCGGTCGTTTGTCTATAGCAGGATTGGATAGCGATGCTAGATTTCGGTTGCCGCTGAGTTTAATTGAAAAACAAATGGACGATAGGCTTTTTAAATTAGCCTGGGAGCTCGGTTGGCTGAATTTGGTAGATCGAGAAGCTGCAACAGATGAACCTGTTTACGCATTCTTTCATCCTACATTCCAGGAATATTTTGCATCTTTAGTAATTGATAATTGTCAATTTTTCATGGAGCGCTATCGAATCTTTGAAACCCAATGGCTAGAAGTAGCTATATTATGGTTAGAAAGTTTCCAACTTTCAGCACTGCTAAAGAAAGAATTGATCGACACAATAACGAATCTTAAGGAAGACAAATGGAAAAATCTGTATCGGCTTAAGCTTCTACCATTAAATATAGTTAACTCGTGTCAATCGGGCGACATACATTTTATTAGTGAATGGGTGTATTTGGTTTGCTCGTATAAAAATCAACAAATACAACAATACAAATTAATGTTTCCTGGTTATGAGGAATTCATCATAGAATCGTTAAAATATTACGCTCCCAAAGAAGCCTGTGATATTATAAATGAAGTCATCAATAATACTGATTTAGAAATATACGAACTATCTAAGCTTTGGGAAGTTTTATTTAAAATCAACCCGCAGTATGAATGCTTAAAAGTATTAATCCCTAAATTATTAAAAGATGATAATGAGGGACGTGCCATAAAAGTAGCCACAATAGCTTTAAAAAATGATAATTTTAAGCAAGCTGCCGTTGATTTTTTAGTGAATGCTTTATTGAACGAAGATGAGGAATACGAATTACAAAATATTTCACTTATTAATATTTTAATTGATTCTAAGATTTTGGACAAAGTGGTTATTGGTAAGTTAACATCATTTTTAAAGAGTCAAGATTATCTGATTCAATCGCTAGCTATTTCAAATTTAGACGAACTAAGCCTAAATCATAACGCTTTAGTCAACAATCAAGAAGTATTGGATGCTTTGATTAATTTAATAAGTCAAAATCGAGACAATCAAATATGTATTATTGCTGCTATTAGTATAATCAAGAGACTGGATATTGATATTTCAAAAGTCAACAGAGCAATGATTGATTTGTTATATAATTCACAAGATTCAGTGATTATTATATCTTTATTTGACTATTTGGAAACACAAGGTTTTATTGGGAAAATTATTAATAAATTAATCCTATTAATTGCCAATGAAGAAGACAGATATGAATCTCTAGCTTATGCTCAAATGTTAGTAATGGTAAGCTTGAGCTATCCAAAAATTTTCGAGAACCCGTCACTTATTAAAATAATGATTTGTTTGGTAGAAGTAAAAATCGATTATTACTATCTTTTAATAGAAATTTTTTCTCAAAGTACAACAATGTATGAGCGTTTTAAAATCGTAGGTTACCAGAGTAGCAAAGATAAGACTTTCATTGATTTTATAAGTTTAGTTATAGAAAACTATATGAATGAAAATACAACCGAGGATTTAAATTCAACCACAAGTAACGACACAGAAAATATAGAAGCTTATTTCATGGAGCAACAAGAGAAACAATATGTTGAATTTGTTTCACTAATTAGCAATCCAGAAAAACTAAACCTTACAAATTTGACGCAAAATCCTTTTACTATGAAATTATCTACTTGCGAAGAAATTGCAATCGCCAAAATTAAACAAACTAATTTTGAAGTCATAGATAAAATAATTGAAATTATCCAAACTAATAAAGATAGCATATTGTGCTATATGTGTATTGAAATATTACTCAACATTGAAACATTATTAAAACAATCGATTGTTGAAAAATTAGTAAACTTAATTGTCAATTTAAAAGACCATAAAATTCAATGTTCTGTTGCCACAGGATTAAAACAAATTACTCACAAAGCACAACTAAAAAGGTTAGTTTTTGGTCTAAAGGATTATGTAGAAGATGCAGTTGCTAAGTCAGACCCTTATTTATATATAATTGCTTATTCAGTGCTGTGGCATTGTGCTAATCACTTGAGTTATACGGAATTTTATGACGCTTGTTATGTTCAACCATCCTGTACTGACTTAGAGGCACTTGAAAACATCTCTGTTACTAACTCTTCTACTCCTCAACTCCTCAACAAGGTTGAGCAATCTTCAGTTCTTCAGTCTGCGGTTTCCCATAATGAAGAACTCAATCAAGCAGTACAACTGATTTGTATTGATGGTAGCGAATTTAACCCTCCAGATAATCCTGCCACTGATATCTATATCCAAATGGTAGAGCAAGGTTGTCCAGAACGACAAGAAGGAACACCCACAACTATGCCACTGCTCAAAGCCTATTGGCGACTGAATTTGAGAAACCTAGAAAAACGAGTTGCGTTGGTGTTCTACAATTCTAAAATCGATCGCGAATTCAGCGAACCTTTTCTAACTGCACTGAGTGCTTTTGGAGGCACGATCGCAATCATCACCGATCGACCATGCGACAATGTAAAACGCATTTCTTATAACCATCCGAATCTCATCGATGCAGTTTTGAAATGGCTGCATCGATCGATTTTGGAGGGTTGAATTTTGATTTTGGCAGAAGGCGATCGCTTTTTCACCAACTCAGGCGCGATCGCACTCACACCCCCAAATGCAACTCGATCGAAACATTTCTTCATCTTTCTCTGAATTAAGAGAATCGTCCGCTAAAACAAAGTAGGAGAATTTCCGCTACGATCGAGAGTAGATAGGCTAGCACCAGATAAAATAAAGTAAAAATTCCATCCGCACTACCCGTTGAGATGGCTGCGAGCTCTCGGTTCAAAAGTGGAGATTTTGCTACCTTGGCATTTGCGGGGGGAAATGGCTACAGAAATTCAAAATACTTGGAATTTATACAAATAGAAAGACAGAAATCGACGACAGCCGCTCGATCTATTGTGGAAAACTTGCCCTTTTCTGTGGAAAAACCCCCTTTTCCTGTGGAAAACTGCTACTAAATTAAGTGCGATCGCTCTAATTCCCTTGATAGCATTTAAAAATTTGGAGGAATTGCGGTAAGTAAAAATACTTTCCCGATTCTTCAATTAATCCGTGTATCCGTGTCAAAATCACTGGTTGTGCCTTCATTTTTCAGAATCGTAGCTAATTTCGTCGGAATGGTAAGCCGGCGGCTCAACGTGAATTAAGATGCGTACAGGGCTGAAACGTTCTTCCAAACGGGCTTCTACTTCTTCTGTAATCCGGTGAGCTGTTTCTACATCGACAGCATCCACAATCATGTGCATATCAATAAATACTTGACGCCCTACAACGCCACGGGAGGCGATCGAGTGACAGTTGACAACCCCCGGTACATCGATCGCGATCGCGTGAATAACTTCCGGTGCGATCGCCATTTCATCCACCAACCAAGGCAGATTTTCTGTTAAAACCTTCCAACCGCTGCTAAATACCAAAACAGCCACAGGAAAAGACAAAAACACATCCAGGGATTGTAATTGAGGTATATTCCAAACCTGCCCTTGCCAAACACCAATCAACCCGCCGATGACCATAATTGTCACCCAAACATCGCTCATCGTGTGCTGGGCGTCAGCCACTAAAATCGCGCTACCGAGACGTTGGCCAACTCTGCGCTCGTAAAAAGTGACAAAAATATTAATCCCCAGTACAATCAGCAAAATCCACAGTTCATTTGGGGATATTTTGACAACTTTACCCCCGTTAATCAGCCTTTCGACAGCACCGCTGAGAATTTCAAAACAGGCAATTCCCAGAAAAGCAGCAATTCCCAGAGCTCCGAGAGCATCAAATTTTTGGTGTCCGTAGGGATGATCGCGATCGGGCTGCGGATTGGCATAATGATTAGTTACCAATCCTAAAATATTATTAGCGCTGTCCGTGACGCTGTGCAAAGCATCTGCCAGCAAACTGAGGGAACCAGTCAGCCATCCCACGGCTGCTTTAATTGCCATCACCAGCAAATTGAGCAATAAAGTAATTATTAAAACCTTGCGGACTTCGGAACGGTTATCGGCAACCATAAACTCTCCTCGATCTGCCGTCAAGTTTTCTGGTTTCTAGTTTAAAGCTTATCAAATCATAACAGGTTAAAACTCTTGCGGAATCAAGCTTGCGACTAGATTTATATTCATTAATTTAGCCTAGCTTCTTGAGACAATTTTTAATTAATACCAGTTTCGCACTCCAATTGAGCTGGAATGTACTTCTTTTGGGTTACTATATTTTTTATCATTAACAATCGTATGTTAAATTTCATTGCCCATGTCTCTTTCTCCGCTGACACTGAATTTAGTCGAAGGTTCTGTCTCCTTTAGCTTTTCCCCGCAAGCCGCGCGGGATTTGCAAAGCGAAATTGCCGCTTTGATGGAAAGCTTGAAAGCTGTAGCAGCCAAAACCGCTGGCGCTAAAGCTTCTCCCCAAAAACCGATGGAATATCGGTATGCAGGAGATGTATTTTTAGAAGTTTTCTGCAACCCGAATATCTGGCCAACTCCTTTTGCTGCGAAAGTGCTGATTACGGTTAGGGACGATCGCGTGCGCGTGACCACCGAAGCCGAACTCAGCCGCCTGCGCGACGATCTCGCTCAGTATATCGAACAAGTCGGTTGAGATTCTCAACCTGAAACGCTCTTGTTTTAGATTCCCGACTTCTTGAAGAAGAACAGGCTTTCGGGCTTCACAAAGAGTTAATTTTATTGTGGGGAGTAGGGGTTGGGCTTCTAGCCGGCCCCTGAAAGGCTTATTGAAAGGGGATAACTATCTGCAGGCGACGCCGACCATTCCCACATAGAACCTGCATAATTCTTAGCATTAAATCCCACATTTGTCAAGACACAAGTCAACCATGCAGAACGAATTCCCCCGGAGCAATAACTCACAATTTGAGTTGACTGCGAAACTCCTTTTTGCTGCAAAATAGCGACAATTTCCCCGCGACTCAGCAGTTGTCCCTGTTTGTCCATTAACTGTTTGTAGTAAAGGTGAACCGCACCGGGAATGTGGCCGCCCCGCTTTTCTCCGTAAGGCGTTTTACCTGCATATTCTCGCGGCTCTCTGGCGTCAATAACTGCTAAATTAGCATTGCCTAAAATAGCTTTTAAATCATCCCGCTGAATTTCCCAATTCGAGCGGCGAGATATTACAAAATCTCCTGTTTGCGGTGGATTGTTTGCAGCTTTTACTCGATTAATTCCAGCTTTCATTAAAGCTCGATATCCTCCCTCGACAAAAACGGCTTTTTCGTGTCCCAAAGTCCGCAACATCCAAACAATTCGCCCGTCTTCGCCCCACCCTTTAACCGGATCGGCAACGACTATGACAGGTTTGTCTTGATAAATGCCAATTGCGTGCAGTTTTTGAGTTAAAACTGTGTTATTTTCGATAATTTTGCCTTTGTGGGGAAAGTCGAAACGCGAAAATTCCTGCCAAGTTACGGAAATAGCTGGTGGGAGATGACAAAACCACTTTAAAATAGGTGCGCGAGCATCTAGCAAAGTAGCTCCTTGTTCCAGCAATTGCTTAGCTAAATCGGCGCTTACTATCCAATTATCTGCCAAGTTATACACTAAATTACATAGTAAATTAGACATGATTTATTGAGCAATTTTTCCTGTACCAGCAGCGCATTTTAAAACCCCTTTGGTATTAGTTGGATTAGGTGGTTTAATCTTGCCAGGAGCAGCATTTAGACACAAGATTGTTTGGGGCTTGTTTCCCACCAAAAAGACTCCCCCCACAAAACTTTTGAGATTAGCTTGCTTCGATACTCCGTAGTTAAATACTGCAGCTTTGTTGACCATGCCGATCGAGTAGCTGTAATTGGCTGAATTAGGTTGAGTTTGCCGACCTAGATAAACCAATAGATTGGAAACAGAACTTGTAAAGCCTGCTTTTTCTGCATAGTAAACTTGCTGAGCTTTATTCATCGAACCCACAAATTGTTTGGCTTCTGATTCCTTAGCTTTAAGCGTTTGTGACTTTTGAGCTTCCGCGACTGTACTGAAAAAAACTGGCAGAGTTAGAGCTGCGATAGCAACTTTTATCTGCCAGTTGCGGCTGCTAGAAATCATGCTTAATTTCACAGACAACAGGTGGAAGAAGCAGGTGAGGAACATATAACTAAACTAATTGTTTTGCCTGAAACTGTTTCAACGCCCAAGGAGCAACCGTGCCGTGTTCTGTAATAATTCCTGAGATTAATTCGGCAGGAGTTACGTCAAAAGCGGGATTGTAAAATTCTACTCCCACAGGACAAATTCGCGTAGTTCCAACTTGATACATTTCAACTGGATCGCGTTCTTCAATTGGGATTTTACTGCCGTCGGAAAGTTCAAAATCAATTGTTGACAGAGGAGCGGCGACAAAAAACGGGACGTTGTGAGCTTTGGCAACAATTGCTAAACTGTAAGTGCCAATTTTATTGGCGGCATCGCCGTTAGCAGCGATTCTGTCTGCACCCACAACTACTGCGTGAATCATTCCGAGTTTCATGCAGTGAGCGGCCATATTGTCTGCTATCAATGTCACGGGAATTCCTTCTTGCACGCATTCCCAAGTGGTGAGTTTTGCACCTTGGAGACGCGGCCTAGTTTCGTCTGCAAAAACTCTTCCGAGTCTTCCTTCTCGCCAAGCAGAACGAAATACACCTAAAGCAGTACCGTAGCCTGCTGTTGCTAATGCACCGGCATTGCAGTGAGTTAGTAAGTTCAATTTTTCCGGTGTAGCTGGCAGAACTTCTAAACCTTTGTCGCCGATATCTTTACAAGTTTGCAAGTCTTCTGCTTGAATGGTTTTGGCCATTTCTAACAAAGTTTTTTGCACTTGTTCGACAGAACCGCTAGTTCTCTCGGCTGTTTTGAGCATTCGCGATATTGCCCAAAACAAATTAACCGCCGTGGGACGAGTCGATCGCAATAACTCGCCAACTTGTTCTAGTTTAGTAAAAAACTCGGTACGATCGCCGGTTTCGATTTCTCGCGCCCCCAAATACATCCCGTAAGCTGCTGCTACCCCGATCGCCGGAGCACCTCGGACTATCATAGTTTTAATCGCCTCAGCCATATCTTCGCAGCGGCTAATTTCGACTACACCGTATTCTTTTGGCAGTCGGTTTTGGTCAATTAGCAGAACTCGGTCTTCCATCCAGGTGACGGGGGAAACAGGGGAGTTTTGAACGGTCATCTATTTCAATTATGTGAGGGACAAGTTTCTATGATGCCATGAAAGCGACTATTCCCGCCACTTCGATCGACAAAACCCGCCTAATTAAGCGGGTTTTGTAGTTTTCCTAAATATTTTCACTCTTTTGCAATAATTAAACAATCACTCTCAACCTTAGACAGCATATCTGGGAAAGCTGATGTGTAGTTCCCATCTTTGTCTACAATCCGGCGGAGTGTATATCCGCTGTCAGCAGGTCTGCCGAAAAACGAGTTTGTGCGATGCCAGATATCTCCATTCGGAGTATTCGGATCTCGATCGATCAAAAAATCTACAAGCCACTGTGGCACAGACCATCCAAACACTATCGGCGTGATGTGCCCGTGCTGCAAAGTTGCATCCGAGAATCGGAACAAGTAAGTGATCCGAGAAAATTTGACTAAATAAAGTAACATCCGTCCCGCCATTGATGAATGAAATGTCCAGATAACAGGGTCAAAAACTCGCAGCAATAACGTCCGTTCGTCAGCATTCCAGTCTGAACTGTACATCGTCAAACAATCGTCTGGTAAAACATTGCCGTCCATAAAAAAGATACCTTGCAGGACTTCTGGTAACTCGGCTGGATGTTCTACTTTCATCCAATTCGCGATGTCTTTTAGTTGCTTTTCTTCGATTAACATGGTATTATTTATCCTCAAAATAGTTGTGTTTTGGTTTCCTATTAGATACCCCCTTGATTTCTTAGTCGATCGAGCGATCGATAGTTTATGTGGCGTGCGGTTTCAACTCACATCTTGCATCCTAGCCAATCAGTTATTCAGGGGCGGGGGGGACACCCCACAATAAACTTGATGTCTTGTGGGGTGCGCCGTCGGGCCTGTTAAGCGAGAAGGGTGCAATATCTCAGTTCCAACCGCTTTCTGATGCGAGCTTTTGGATTGATTACCCCTGCAAATTCGGCTCAGAGGCTCGTCGCACTTTGCCTACCGTACTCACGACATCCACCAGCATCTTGAGTGCGATGTCTTTACCGGGGCAAATCCGTCCCGCGCTACGATCGCCCACCGAATGAAATCCCATATGAAAAGGGCACAGATTCTCGCGCTTAGGGTTGAATTCGTATACCGTAGAGCCCCAGAAACTCTCGTTTAGCAGTCCCAGGCTGAGCGGTATCAGTACCTTGGTTCCGGCTGGGAAAGTGCGCTCTTTGCCCGCTAACGTTGCGGTGAATGGCTCTGTGGCGACTCGGTGCGTGGCGCTGACGGGAGCCCAGAGGCGGGCGCATTCCAGGAGGAAGAGCTCGATCGACTGGCGATCGTCCAAATCGAGCCGATCCCAAAAATCAGTCGGGTTAATTTCCGCCGTCTGCTGTCCTTTATAGGCGGGGAGAGGGCGGTATCCCATTGCCGTGTTACCTAGGTGCAGAGGGCCTTGCAGTCCCGCTATCCCCATAATCGATGTCATCAGCTTCGCCAATTCCCGCTTAGTTTCGATTAACATGGTATTATTTATCCTCAAAATAGTTGTGTTTTGGTTTCCTATTAGATACCCCCTTGATTTCTTAGTCGATCGAGCGATCGATAGTTTATGTGGCGTGCGGTTTCAACTCACATCTTGCATCCTAGCCAATCAGTTATTCAGGGGCGGGGGGGACACCCCACAATAAACTTGATGTCTTGTGGGGTGCGCCGTCGGGCCTGTTAAGCGAGAAGGGTGCAATATCTCAGTTCCAACCGCTTTCTGATGCGAGCTTTTGGATTGATTACCCCTGCAAATTCGGCTCAGAGGCTCGTCGCACTTTGCCTACCGTACTCACGACATCCACCAGCATCTTGAGTGCGATGTCTTTACCGGGGCAAATCCGTCCCGCGCTACGATCGCCCACCGAATGAAATCCCATATGAAAAGGGCACAGATTCTCGCGCTTAGGGTTGAATTCGTATACCGTAGAGCCCCAGAAACTCTCGTTTAGCAGTCCCAGGCTGAGCGGTATCAGTACCTTGGTTCCGGCTGGGAAAGTGCGCTCTTTGCCCGCTAACGTTGCGGTGAATGGCTCTGTGGCGACTCGGTGCGTGGCGCTGACGGGAGCCCAGAGGCGGGCGCATTCCAGGAGGAAGAGCTCGATCGACTGGCGATCGTCCAAATCGAGCCGATCCCAAAAATCAGTCGGGTTAATTTCCGCCGTCTGCTGTCCTTTATAGGCGGGGAGAGGGCGGTATCCCATTGCCGTGTTACCTAGGTGCAGAGGGCCTTGCAGTCCCGCTATCCCCATAATCGATGTCATCAGCTTCGCCAATTCCCGCTTAGTCATGCCGTTGTTTTCCGAGCTCTCCTCGAAGTCGGCTAAAGCTGGGGAATTCTCATAGATAGTCGCTGCACGCTCGATTAGAGCGGACAAATCCCCGTGTCCAAAGACGTTCAGGCTTTGCAGCAGGTTGCCGATGACGGCGAAGTAGTGCAGCGGGCTTTGGCGGGTGTAATGCAATTCGGTGAGAAGTTCGATCGACTCTGAATCGTCTGGATTAATCCCAAAGATGACGTAGTGCAGGTATCGGACTAAAAATCCCATCCAACCCCGCTTGACATCGGTAAAAAACGCTCCCCCCGCACCGTGTGGCATTTGGGCATAATCGGCGGCTAGCCGATCGAGCAACCGTCGGGCGATCGCGTCTCCCTGGCGATCTGTTGTGGCACTGTTGAAGAGATACTTCTGCATACAGCTTCGGAATGCTGCGTGGTTGCTGCTACCATCAGTGGCGCGATCGGACAAAGACAGTAGAAAAAGGTTTCTGCCACCGACATCTTGGTTGGGCGCGCCATCGGAATCGAGTACAGAAGTACCAAGCCGCCATCCGCGCGCCTGGGGCGATGTGAGTGCTTTTTCTAGCGTGTCAAACTCTCCCATCACGACTTGCCCCGCGCAGCAAAAATTGGCTCCGAAAGCCAGCCGTTTTAGTGGCAAATATGTGGGTTCGTTGGCAATCAAACCCTCAATCAGGGCGATCGGCGGTAGCATCGTTTTGCTGAGACTTTCTTCCGGGTTTTGCAAAGCCCAAGCCTGAAACTCATTCAGTGCCGGGTTCATCAGCGATGAGAAAATAGTATCTAAATTTAGGTTCATCATAATTCCTCCGAGAATCCCTCGCCATAACCCGCTTTGCAGTTAGCAGCAAGAGGGTATTGAGCGGCAATTGAGCGGGTATTGAATCCCACTTAAATGCCAAAATCAGTAAATATAACTATAGCCATCTTTATTGGTGAACGCAGTGGCAATATAGATTAATTCTACTCAATATGTCTGCGTCCCAGTCTAGGCTTCTTCCGGAGATTTGATGTAGTTTATTACCAATTTATGGTAAGTAGATATACTCTCGGATTCTCAAGTATTAGCCCCAATCTCTGAGAGTCGCAGATAACTACGGTTATCTGCGACTACTTGCTACTAGATTGAGCCAAAATCGGCGACACCAATCAGACTCGACGATACTCCAATTAAAGAAGCAAAAACTTTTCCGGTTGAGGCAAAACTAATCTGAGTTATGCCATTACTTTCAGTAATGGCCAATTGCGAAAAAGTCACTCCATTACCGAGAATCAGCAAATCTTTGCCATCTTCAAAATCGGCAACGGTATCGATGCCCGAATCATTAGATAGTAAAAAGCGATCGCCCCCGATGCCTCCCAGTAAAGTATCATCTCCCAAATCGCCGCTGAGGTAATCGTTACCCTCACCTCCTACCAAGATATCATTACCTTGACCGCCGTAGAGAGTATCGTCGCCCTTTTCACCCATCAGGATGTCTTCGCCTCGATTGCCAGAAATGAAGTCATTACCAGGGCCCCCTGTCAAGGTATCAAAACCCTTACCGCCGTAGAGAGTATCGTCGCCGATTCCGCTATCTGTCAAGTCGCTGCCTTGATTGCCATTCATCCAATCATTGCCATCAAGACTAAAGAGGAAATCATTGCCCTTTTTGCCGCGCAAAATGTCATCAGCAGCGCTACCCATTAGAGTATCATCACCATCAGTGCTTTCGGTAAAGTTTTGACCGTCTTTGACTAATTCAATACCGCTATCGGGTAAGGGTTCTTCGGGATTTGAAGGTGCGGTGGAGTCATCTGTTACAGTATTGCGGACAGTAGGGTTGTTAGCTGTCGCCGACTGAATTTGGGTATTTAGGGATGTGCCTGTATTTTCTGAGCTCGCCTGTTGAATCGTTTTAGTTCCTGCGGCTACTTGCTGCAAGTCTTTGGCGACTTCACCCTGTTCTACCAGTTGTACCCGGGCTATTTCGGTGGCTGCATCTGAAGGCGAGGAATTGCTGGATGCGATCGCACCAATCCGCTGATTGCCCTCTGCAATAATTTTAGCAACTTCCGGTGCAAGATTCGATGCTGTCTGTGCTTGCAGTTGAGTTGCAGCCGACTGAATGACGGTTTGCAATTGTGCGGGATTGGTTAAATCGACAGCGCCGGATTTAATTTGATTGGCAATAGTGGAAATAATGCCATCGGCAATTTCATTCTTAGCAGTAGTTGAAGCACCGCTAATTAAATTTGTTGTCAAAACAATGGTATTTTGTACCTGAGCGTGTGCAGCATAAACAGCTAACCCGTTCGGATCGTTTTGAGTAATTGCCTGTAGCGGGTCGTAGCTAGTCAAGTCAATTCCTGACGACAATCCAAGTCCTGATTTTACCCGATTCTGTGCCTCATTTATGCTAATCCGTTGCTCGACTAACTCAGTCATTAGAGTAGTTAACGGAGTGACGACCGTAGCATCCGGCGTGGCAAATAGAGGGGCTTCTTGAGGCAAATCAGTAGAGGTATTGATGCCATCGGTAATGACAATTCTGCCTTCATCTGGGTCGAGGTTGCCGCTGTTATTCTTGTCGAAACTGTCAAGAGTAACATCTAAATCAAAGCTGCCCGAAGCATCAGTAATCGTGAAAGGTTCATTGTCATCTCGAAGACCGTTAAAGTTGCCGTCAAAGAAGACTGTAGCCCCTGCCATGTAACCGTTAATTGCTTTGCCTCTGCTGCCAGCACTCGGCCCTACACTAAAGTTAGCTAACTGAAATGTGGCAAAGTTCTTATCGTAGACTGTTTTGTAGTTGATTCCACAAGGATAAGGGATGGTTATTGAAGGAATAATGGTTACTCCAAAAACCTTTACTGCCGGAGTTGTTTTCTTGCAGAATTCTGGTAACAATGCTTTTACTTGAGCACCGAGGAAAGCATTAACTTGACCAGTTACATCAAACAGTGCCGAAGGTTTGCTGATGCGGGAAGTAATTTCCGATGTTCGGATTTTGCCATCACCGCCTTTTTTGGGCTGGAACTCTCCGATATCTATCAAATCAATGCCCACTTTGCCTTGAATTCCACCTTTGACATAGCCCTCGGCCACGCCAACATTCAACCCTGCACCTACGGCAATGCTAGCATCAAGTGTAAGTTCGTCAACATCTGGTCCTGTGCCGTCCGCATTCAGGCGATCGCTCACATAAAATCCATCCAAAACTTTGCCAGCAGAACCCGTAGCAAAATTAGATTTTTTCCACTCACTCAATCCATAGGTATCGTACCCAAATCCTAAATGAGCTGAAGCACTAAACTTGCCTTGCAGTAAACCCTGAATCGGCCCCCAGATCGGGAAATTTTTCTGAATGTTAAAATCAAATCCCAGTTTGGGCATATTGTAGGTAAAGAGGGGAACATCCGGTTTACCTAACAGCAATTGAATGGCAGTTTGCGGCTTAGTCAGAAGTGGCAAATCAAAACCTTCAATATCTTTTAAAGCATTTAAGAATTCCTTGGTCTTGCCACTCGTTTTGGAATTAATTTGTTGGTAAGCTGTTTGTGCAACACTTTTTTGAACGGGGACAGCCTTCTGAAGATTGGTATTTGCACGAGAAACATCTATCGCCCCCAGACTGTACGATCCCAAGTCGATTTTATCGGGAGAGTTGGCTATTTGGTTTGCCAAATTCACCACTTTGTCAACCTTGGCAACTCCATCCAAAAAGCGAGTGTCAATATCGCGACCCGATATTTTGGCTGCCAATTCTAACACCGATACCTTGCCATCCTTATTTTTATCAAACGGCCCCGCTATCCCAAGTTTTGAAAGCAACTTGGTGTCGGTATTTAAGAAATTAATAACTGGTCGAAATGGTTTAATCACATCAGAGATTTTACCCACAACAGGCTTGGCAAATTTATTGACAAATGTGCCTAAATCTAGTTGAGTGTTGTTGAACTCAACTGTGGGGTTTTGGGACCCCGTTAATTGACCGTTGGCGTAATTTAGAAGCGGCCAATTGACTGCTAAGTCAAAGTTGTAGGAGGGGAATGCAGCATTGCCGTTGATGGTGGTTTTAGCTTGCAAGCCGAGATTGGCATTGCTCTTTAAGTTGGCATTGAATAAGTCTTTGAACTGATAGCTGCCTTGCAGTTCTGGCAGGGTGAGGCGAGAGCCATCATTGGGCCCACCAAGATTGTCTAAGTCCTTCAGCTTGACTTCTAGGTTGGCATCGACTTTAGTCGGTTTTTTGGGATCGTTGGCGAGGTCTACTTGGAAAAAGCCTAAGTTGCCTTTTGCCTTGAATTGGTCATCTAGACCCAAGTCTATTTGGGCTGTTAACTTTGTTTTGTCGGTATCTATGTAGCAGCCAAACTCTTTACTGACACCAACTCCTAGGGACAAGTTGTAGTTGTATTTTGATTTGGCTTTTCCATCTACATCTAAGCTTAATGCGGGTACTCCTAAGTTTTTCGAGAGATTGATGTCGGGAAACTGATATTGTTTGCCAAGGGTAATTAGCAACGTGTTTTCGTCAGCACTTGAATTCCCAGTTAGAGCGACTGTGAAATCTGGCCCAAGTGCTGTGCGGATGCTACTTTCTAACTGACTGATACTTTGATTTGCCCCATTTTTAACTGCATCGACTAGCTTAGTCTTGAAGTTGCTAATAAAATCTGGGGAAATGTTCTTGAGGGGGCCGATAATGGGTAGGTTAACTGCCTGTAATTGGTTGTCAAGAATTTTCTGAAGTTGATCTAATCCAGCTTCTACACCGCACCAATTATTCTGTGGGCCTGTGGTGACTGGTGGTGTCGGTGTTGGTGTGACAGGCGTTGGCGTTGGTGGCGTGACAGGCGTTGGCGTTGGTGGCGTGACAGGCGTTGGCGTTGGAGGTGTGACAGGCGTTGGTGTTGGTGGCGTGACAGGCGTTGGCGTTGGAGGTGTGACAGGCGTTGGTGTTGGTGGCGTGACAGGCGTTGGTGTTGGAGGTGTGACAGGCGTTGGTGTTGGCGTGACAGGCGTTGGCGTTGGTGGCGTGACAGGCGTTGGCGTTGGTGGCGTGACAGGCGTTGGCGTTGGTGGCGTGACAGGCGTTGGCGTTGGAGGTGTTGGGGCAGTGTCGTTATCAGTAATGGCGACGCTAACAGGTGAAATTGTGATGCCGTTATAATTAACATCGGTACTGGTAGCAGTATGTGCGATCGCCGCCGCATGATTTCCTTCCACAACCGTATCATCTGTAGCCGTTACTGTGACTGGTTTCGCCACATTCCAGTTAGTAGAGTCGAAGGTAATCGGTGCGATCGCACTTATTTGATTTCCCGCATCAAAGCTAATCGTCACAGGTGCCGTCGGCGACGAAGAAAGCTTGAGTGTATAACTGCCTGTGACACCGCCTTCAGTAGCAGTTGTACTCGCAGGTGTAATAATCACCTCTGCCGTATCGTTGTCAGCAATCGTCGCAGTCACAAGAGAAATTGTCAGGTTATTATACTTGATATCGGTACTGACAGACTGGTGAGCGATCGTGCCGCTGCGGGTTCCTTGGGCTATGCTGTCATCGATCGCACTAACACTCACATTTTGAGGAACATTCCAATTATTGGGGGTGAAAGTCAGAGGTGCGATCGCACTAATTTGAGTCCCAGTGTCAAAATTAATCGTGACGTTTGCAGCAGGTGCGCTAGTCAAAACCACGCCGTAGGTAGCCGTTGCACCGCCTTCAGCAATATTTGTACTGCCTGCCTGGACAATAGAAACACCAGGGCTATCGTTATCAGTAATCGATGCCGTCACATCGGGAATCGCTTTGGCGTTATAATTGGCATCGGTACTGGTAGCTGTGTGAGCGATCGTGCCACTGTGGGTTCCTTGTGCTACATTGTCGTCGATCGCAGTAACAGTCACAGTTTGAGCGACATTCCAGTTAGTGCTATCAAAAGTAATAGGTGTGGCGATCGGATTAAGTTGATTGCCAGTATTGAAACTGATAGTAACCGGTGCCGTCGGTTGCGAAGTTAGCTGGATTTTGTAACTGCCAGTTGCGCCGCCTTCTGTAGCAGTGATGTTGGTAGGTGCAACGCTGAAACCTGCTGTATCGTTATCCGTAATGGCGACACTAACAGCCGGAATTGTGATGCTGTTATAGTTAGTATCGGTACTGGTAGCAGTATGGGCGATCGCACCTGCATGATTTCCTTCAACTGCATTGTCGTCCACAGCAGCCACCGCGACAGTTTGAGCGACATTCCAATTAGTAGCGGTAAAAGTAAGTGCGGTAATTGGTTGAATTTCACTGCCTGTAGCTAAGTTAATCGTAACAGGTGCTGTTGGTTGAGTATTTAATTTAACGCTATAACTTCCAGTTGCACCGCCTTCCGTCGCAGTCGTGTTAGTCGGAGTAATGCTAACGCCTGCCGTGTCGTTATCGGTAATGGCGACACTAACAGCCGGAATTGTGATGCTGTTATAGTTAGTATCGGTACTGGTAGCAGTATGGGCGATCGCCCCTGCATGATTTCCTTCAACTAAATTGTCGTCCACAGAAGCCACCGCGACAGTTTGAGCGACATTCCAATTAGTAGCGGTAAAAGTAAGTGCGGTAATTGGTTGAATTTCACTGCCTGTAGCCAAGTTAATCGTAACAGGTGCGATCGGTTGAGTATTTAATTTAACGCTATAACTTCCGTTTGCACCGCCTTCCGTAGCAGTCGTGTTAGCAGGAGTAATGCTAACGCCTGCGGTGTCGTTATCAGTGATGTTAGCATTGACCGTGTTGCCGACAATGCCATTAACCGTAAAACTTGCAGTAGTCCCGTTATAATTAGTATCGGTACTGATAGCAGTGTGAGCGATCGGACTCGTGTGCGGCGAAGTTTCAGCTACGGTATCATCAACTGCACTGACTGTCACCGTTTGCGGTACAAACCAGTTAGTTGGAGTGAAACTAATGCCAGCAATAGGCTGAATTTGACTCTCAGTATTGAGTGCGATCTCCACATTTGCAGTAGGCTGATTAGTCAACACCACTGTATAAGTATCCGTCGTCCCGCTTTCTGCTACATTACTGCTGCCGCCCGACTCAACAATCTTGACCTGTGGCCCACCAGGAATTATTTTAGCAATAAAAGCATCAGAGTCACCTCCCCCATTCGCGACTTGCCAAGGAGTCGCTGTAGGCAAATTAGTAGAATTAGTACCTCCCGCCACATAAACTGCACCAGAAGCATCCACCGCAATACCATTACCGTAGTCGTCGCCGCTGCCGCCCAGATAAGTAGAATCAACCAAGGCAGAACCCAACGAATTAATTTTCGTGAAAAAAGCATCCTTCCCCCCAGCGCTGACACTTTGAATAGCATTCTTAGTCGGAAAATTAGTCGAAGTCGTATCCCCCGTCACATAAACATTATTCGCACTGTCTACAGTAATGCGATGCCCGTTGTCATCTCCGCTGCCGCCCAAATAATTTGAATAAATCAAAGAAGAACCGTCAGGATTCAGCTTGCTGACAAAAGCATTATCGCTGCTATAAAAATCATTACCAACACCTGCAAAAAGCTCCTCAATTTGGTTAACTCTAGGGAAATTACTTGAATTGGTAGTTCCTACAACATAAGCATTTCCAGAACTGTCGACAGCGATATCAGCACCTTTTTCCTCGTCGCTGCCACCTAAATAAGTGGAATAATTACGCACACCATTCGCGTCAAATTTACTCAAAAAAGCATCATATAGGCCACCTCCCCCTATACTTTGAAAGGCATTAGTCAAGGGTAAGTTAGTCGAATAAGTAAGGCCGGTAATGTAGGCATTACCATTATTGTCTATGGCAATGGCTTGAGCGTCTTCGCGAGCGCTACCGCCGAAATAAGTAGAGTAAACTAAACCAGTGCCAGTTGGATTAACTTTAGTAATAAACGCATCAATGTCGCCTCCAATTTGAGGTTGGGAGGCATTGGCAGTGGTGGGGAAATTGTTGCCTGTTAATCCGGTAACATAAGCATTGCCGTTACTGTCTACCGCAATGCCGTTGCCTAGGGCGCCGCTGCTGCTCGTGCCTAAAAAGGTAGAATAAACTAACGCATTGCCGGCTGCATTGAGTTTAGTTGCCGCAGCAGTGTAATTAGGTGCTGTAGGTTGAAAAGAACCCGGTGTAGTCGGAAAACCCGGATCGACTTGTCCGGTTAAATAAGCATTACCTTGACTGTCTACCGCAATCCCAAAACCGTATTCATTACCAATACCGCCGATATAAGTAGAGTAAACTAAGGCAGTTCCTTCCGGGTTAATTTTGGTAACTAAGAAATCAGCGTTACCGGCTGGCGTAATTTGGTACGCACCAGGAGTAGTCGTAAAATTGTTAACAGTAGTGCCAATAATGTAAGCCGCACCTGTGCTATCTACAGTCATGCGATTGGCGCCATCATTGTCGCTGCCACCTAGGTAAGTAGAGTAAGCTAAAACCGGGTCAATAACTAGGGGTTGAGTGCGGTCAAAATCTCCCAAACTAAAATTAACTTGACCGTTTCCTAATAAATTGTAAGCGGCGGGAACATTCACCCGCTGTCCGTTGATGTCCTGATAAACTATCGGTGCGTTATCAATTAATTCGCCTAGCGGTGTCTCTAATATCAGTGCTCCGTCGTCGCGCAACCGGATGTCGTTAACACCACTATAGTTCATCTTAATTTGACTCGGATCGGCAAAAGGTGCAACCAAGAATTCGCTCTTAAGTTGTCCTTCTGTTCCTTTAAAAACGCGGTCAATTCCTTGATAGACGTTTTGATAAACAACGCCGTTAAAAGTAGGCACATTAGTCTGCCATTGACTAGAATCTTCGCCTAAAAGAAAGTTAGCAACTCCCGGCAATTTTTCCAGCCCGGAAATTGTGGGATTCGGGTTGCTGTTGGCTAAGCTGCTGCGGACAACTGAAGAATTTGTGGCTTGGTTCCCCGGTTCATTGGGTTGCTGGAAGGCGACGAAAGAAATTTCGTTTGGAGTAAAAAAGATACTGTGACCGGCACCTTTCACCTGGAATTTCACATTCGGGTCTGTTTGTCCAGCATTTGCAATAAAACTTAAGGGAATTTGACCGTAAGATGCCTGTTGATTTTGAGAGCTCATAGCTGGTACCCCTGGTTTATGTTATGCGACTAAGTATATACAAGTACGAGCTCTGCTTTATAGTAAATTATTGCGGAAAACTTGCGAAAAATACAATTTTCTTGCGAAATTTTACCTAATTTTATGAATAATTGTAACAACGCTGACGGGTGCGATCAGTCAGTAAGTGCCAGAGTCCGACATTCCGCCAGTTCGATATTCCGAGAGTCCGAGAGTCCGCCAGGGGTTAAAAACCCCTGTCTCATAGGGAAAGTCCTCTCAAAGAGGACTGGTGTTGATGATAATTTAATTGGATTGATCAGTCGGTTTCAACCGACTTTCGCTATGAGACGGGGAATTAATTCCCCGCCGGACTTGTGGGTGAATGCAAAAACTCAAGAATGCTAAAAACTTTGGGTAAGTCCGAGAGTCCGACAGCCCGCCAGGGGTTAAAAACCCCTGCCAGACTGCGGGTGTTACCTTTATTAAAGTTGATCGCGATATTTCTTAGGAGTCAAACCGACAAGTTTGCAGAAAGTCTTGCTAAAGTGACTTTGGTCGTGAAACCCGACTTGCTGCGAGATATAGGTTATTGATAAATCTTGTCTTTTCAATAACTGTTTGGCTTTTTCAATCCGGCACTGAATCACTTACTGATGGGGCGTGACTCCAATTGATTGTTTAAACAAACGACCGAAATAATAAGGACTCATCTGCACTAAATTAGCAAGTTCAGTTAAGTGCAAATCTAGGTGTAGGTAGTGATTAATGTAATTAATAACTATTTGTAATTTGTGAGGGCCTAAACCGCCTTCCAAATCGCTCATCTTGGTTTTTTGTGCACAATAGCGGTGCAGTATATGAAGCGAAAGCGCGTTTTTCAGCGCATCGACATAAAGAGTACCGTTTAATCCACCCGATGCGAGTTCGGTTTTGAGGGCCCAAGCAATGCCGAAAATCAACAGATCGCTGATTTTCCAGTGCGGTATAATTTCAATCAGGTTTGAATTTGTCGATTCGTAAACTGTATTGTCGAAGTCGGTAGGTTCAAGAGCGATCGCCATAAATTCATGTTCTTCGACTGCATGTGACTGAAAATCAGTACCAGCAGCAGCGATGAACATCTCTCCACTTTGGCACGGTTCGCTACCGTAGTGTTTCCCGTTCAGTCCTACTCCCCCGATAGCTGAAGAGAATAGTATGCCAATGCTGTGCTGTTGCAGATAGTGTTCGGGAGATTCGTTTGGCGGCTGACAATGATATTCGACATGAATTCCCTCCCAATTTGCGCCGTGACTCGAAAGGATTGAGGTATTCGGCAGAATAGATTTCATCGCGTCTGTCTCGGCAAAATCAAGAATTATTGCTTTCTCTGGGGACATAGCTTGCACCTAAGACAGTTGCTATTATTGTATAGGTCTGAAGTTCTTCTAGTTATACAAAAGATACCATGCGCTTACCATACATCTTCTCGGTCTGTTTGTCAAGCTTCGGCAATAAAAATTAATGGAATTTGACCATAGGGTGGTGTAGGGTCGATCGAGCATCGGCACTTTCATACCAGCCGTTGCGCCTACAATTAATTACTGATAATTCTTAAGTTTTAGAGCTATAGCAATTCCATTTGAGATGTAAATATGGATTTCTATGGTAAAATAGGAAAGTTTGATAATAAATGAAAGGGAA
>NZ_JAUBRO010000066.1:0-26481 GCF_036701945.1 Microcoleus sp. MON1_C1
TAAATATAATCTTTTCAATTTTCCTAACTTGAAAAGATTTGATGCCTTTTCACAATTCATATAGGATTGCTATATAAATCTAAAATCACCAATCTAAAATCACCAATCTAAAATCACCAATCTAAAATCAAATGACGCCCGCTAAAGTTTCCCACCAGTACAAAAGCACTTTACAGGAAATCCGCAGGCGTCAAAATCAAGCAAACTTAAATCTTAGAAAAGACCCAGTGTGAAAGATTTGTCGATCGGGAAAATAGCACCAATACCCAACCACAGAGTTACCGCAGTTCCCAACAGGAAAACAGTAGTAGCAACAGGGCGGCGGAACGGATTTTGGAACTTGTTAACGCTCTCGATGAACGGAATCAAAATCAAGCCAACGGGAACGCCAGCCATGCAAGCAATACCCAACAATTTGTTAGGCAAAACGCGCAGGAGTTGGAACACAGGCCACAAATACCATTCCGGCAGAATTTCCAGCGGAGTAGCAAAAGGATTAGCAGGTTCCCCAACCAAAGCCGGGTCTAGTACGGCCAAACTGACGCACAGAGCAAACGTTCCCATGATGACTATAGGGAAAACGTAGAGCAAGTCATTAGGCCAAGCTGGTTCGCCATAATAGTTATGACCCATGCCCTTAGCGAGCTTAGCGCGGAGCGCGGGATCGCTCAAATCAGGTTTTTTGAGAATAGACATAGTAACAGTGTTCTCCTTTTAGTTTTACCCGGGGCTGCCATTCCGCTGTATTCGTTAGTTTGAATCAGCGGCGCGATCGCAGGAAGTATTAGCCGTAAATAAATATCATGAGCGATGAATTATGAATTTTCAACTCAAAACTCAGCGGGGGGCCAAAAAAATACCGCCCCCACAACTCAAAACTTACAACGGGCCAGAGATACCTTGCTTGCGAATCATCAAGAAGTGAGCCAGCATGAAGACTACAATCAGCCAAGGCAACACAAATGTGTGCAAGCTGTAGTAACGAGTCAAAGTGCCTTGACCGACACTGACACCGCCGCGCAGCAGTTCAACCATCAAAGAACCGACAAACGGGATAGCTTCGGGGACGCCGGAAACGATTTTAACTGCCCAGTAACCGATTTGATCCCAAGGCAGCGAATAGCCGGTCACGCCGAAAGAAACAGTGATGACTGCCAAGATTACTCCTGTCACCCAGGTTAATTCACGGGGCTTTTTGAAGCCGCCGGTCAGGTAAACCCGGAAGGTGTGCAAAATCATCATCAGTACCATCATGCTGGCAGACCAGCGGTGGATGGAGCGGATCAGCCAGCCGAAGTTGACTTCAGTCATCAGGTATTGCACTGAAGAAAAAGCTTCTGCTACCGTGGGACGGTAATAGAAAGTCATGGCGAAGCCGGTGGCAAACTGGATCAGAAAGCAAACTAAAGTAATTCCGCCCAAGCAGTAAAAAATATTGACGTGCGGGGGTACGTACTTTGTAGTGATGTCATCGGCGAGCGCCTGAATTTCCAGGCGTTCCTCAAACCACTGGTAGGTTTTTGAGTCGGTGATTTGTTTAGAAAACATGGAGCCAGAATTCCTAAAAGAATATTGCTGTGGTTGAGGTTCAGGGCAGCAGCCACAAGGTTTTTTGTCGCCCCGCGCCGAGCAGCTTGCTTTTACTAGCAAATGCCTGAGGCTATTTTTTAAATTTGGAGCTGACGAAAGGAACTCTATTGTGCGATCGCCTGCAAGCCCTGGGAAACTAAGCGGTGGCTTGTCCCTACTCGCTGGCGTTGCCCGATCGAATTCCAGACTGTGATAAAAAATGTAACATAATTGCCGTGCAATTTTCACACGCGCGATAGGTTTGTGGAGGCTTAAAACGCTTTTTTCGGAATCTCAACATCCGCCCAAGGTGGTATGGGAGGAGGGCTAAGCTACAGAAAGCAGTCCGAGCCGGAAACCGGTTTAGGGGGAGAGGCCAAATTTCATCTCGATCGTAAAACTTCACTTTCTGCCCCAAAGGCCCTCAATGTCAGTCGAGTCACCCGAACCGGTTGGATCGTACAACCGAATCTTGTTTTGTAGTAAGGACTTCAGTCCTTTCTAACAGCATCTGCTGGGTGCAACCTGCGTATTTCCGTAAAAAAAGCGGGTGATTACCCCCGTCCGTAAAGTCCTATCACAATTGAAAAGAAGGCAAACTTTCCACAAAAACTGGCAGCAGTGGCGAGAAAGGAGAGGGAAGCGGCGGTATCGGGAAGGGAATTTCAGGAAGAGACGGGAAGGATGGAAAGTCTCGCGATGGCGGTGAAAACCCAGTCGAAACGATCGCGCAATCTGATAGATTAACATCAGTAATATTTTGAACATCGGCGATTAAATCCGATCCGACCAATCTCCGAGTTCCCCGTCTCGTACCGCCATCATAAGATTCAAATCGGTAAGAGAAGAAGCGAGAACCGTTACGATCTTGTATGAAGCCAACGACTTGGATTTTGTCGCCTTCGCCCCGGTTAAAATCCTGAATAATAATGGCATGGCCACCTTCACCGCCATAGAAGAGGTAAGGGCTGGTATTTAATGAACCGAGAACAAATATGTCAGCTTCACTTTGCCCAATTAAATGATCGATTTGTTCTCCAGTTGATTACAAGCTGTAACCCGATATGATGTCATTACCTGGCCCGCCAATCAGGGTGTCGCTGCCTTGATTTCCCTCCAGCAAATCGTCTCCTGCATTGGCGTTGATGTAGTCATTATCTAAGTCACCTATTAGAGTGTCATTGCCACCTTCTCCAAACAGGCGATCGTTACCTTTGCCGCCCATTAGCAAGTCGTTGTTGCTGCCACCAAACAAGCGATCGTCTCCATCTCCTCCGATCGCCGTATCATTGCCTTGACCGCCGTTAAGACAGTCATTACCAGCCCCTCCCAAGATACTGTCGTTATTGTCTTCTCCTGTGATTAAATCCGCGCCTTCGCCACCCTCAAGAAAATCATTGCCGGCACCTCCTTCAAGTTTGTCATTGCCTTCGCGACCGCTGAGACTGTCGTTACCAAAGTCGCCCAAAAGGCGATCGCTACCGACTCCACCTGCGAGACTATCATTTCGTTCTCCGCCGTCTAAAGTGTTATTACCACCCACACCAGATAGAGTATCATTGCCTCCAAGCCCGCACAGGGAATCATCGCCAATTTCATCGGCTAGCAAATTATCGAGATTGTCACCGCATATAACTACCATAAATTGGTACTTCTGAAAACTATTTCACAAGTACAGTAACTCAATTTTAGATTTGGGATTTTAGATTTTGGATGGTTCCCGTCCAGTCAATTTGGAAGTTTTAATTTGGGGTTTTGGATTTTGTAAGGACTTTAGTGTTGATTGACATTTTGTAGTAAGGGATGCAAGTATTGATTCACCTAAATCTGTCACAAAAAACTGAAACCCTTACTACAAAAATAATTTTCTGGAGGGACACAATCTTTACCTGTGTCCCTAATCCTTTAACTGAAATTGGCAAGGGTAATTTGGTTAGCTGTCACGCCACTGATAGCAGCTAAAATTTCACCAGTTGCTGTCAAGCTGATTAAAGTGGCAGTGTGGCTAGGGATAATAGAAAGTTGCGAAAAGGTTAAATTGTCTGCAAGTGCGAGGAAGTCGATGCCGACTTCAAAATCGAAAATGATATCGCTGCCATAATTGGCGGAAATTAAGAAGCGATCGCTCCCATTTCCTCCACTCAAACTGTCATCGCCGTTTTCACCGCTGAGAAAATCCGACCCGTTACCGCCCAGCAAGATATCGCTAGCTTGACCGCTGTAAAGACTGTCATTGCCTTCACCTCCACTCAAGCTATCTTGACCGCGATTTCCAAATACGATATCTTCGCCTTTATTGCCGAACAAATTATCGATTTCTTTGCCGCCGTAAACAGTGTCATCGCCGTCGCCACCGTCGAGGGAATCATTGCCTTGATTGCCGTGTATCCAGTCATTGCCGCCCAAACCGCTGAGAGTATCATTGCCACGTTTGCCGGCTATTGTATCGCTGCCGCTGTCGCCGGAGAGGCTGTCGTCGCCGTCAGTGCCGGTGAGATTGGAGTTAGCTGCGATCGCTTATATTTATTTACAAGTGCCAGCGGGACGCTCGCGATCGTGCAAAAGGCGAATTAAATCTGCAACAGCGTTCCCAGCGTACAAACGTAAAATACATAAAATGTAATACTTACTGGTATTTTACGGAACAATCATGCACAGACGAGTTTTCCACATTGCTATTTTACTTTTCCTCCAAGTCGCCCTGGTTCTAGGCGGGTGGGTCGGGCCTGCGGCGGCCCTAACTCCAGAACAGCAGCTTTTGAGCGAAGCTTGGCGAATTGTCAATCGCTCTTATGTGGATGACAAATTCAACAATCACAATTGGTGGTCGATTCGCGAAAAAGCCGTTAAACAACCGCTCAACGACAGACAGCAGACTTACACGGCGATTCAGGGGATGCTGGCGAATCTAGACGACCCCTTCACTCGACTGCTGAAACCCGAACAGTACCGCAGCTTGCAGGTTAACACTTCGGGAGAATTGACGGGAGTGGGGCTGCAAATTGCGATCGACCCCCAGACAAATACCCTGACAGTGGTGGCTCCTTTAGCCGGCTCACCGGCGGATAAAGCTGGCATCCAACCCCTCGATCGCATTCTGAAAATTAATGGCACTCCTACCTCAGAATTGAGCCTAGACGAAGCAGCAACTCGAATGCGCGGCCGCATCGGCACTGCCGTTACCTTGACCTTGGGGCGCGAGGGAAGGGACGCTGCTGAGGAAATTGAGCTAGTGCGCGATCGCATTGCTCTGAATCCGGTTTACGCCGAATTGCAGTCGGGGTCGGAGAATTTGCCGCTGGGCTACATTCGCTTGAGTCAATTCAGTGCTAACGCTACTGAGGAAGTCGCTCGCGCGATCGACCGCTTGGAAAAACAAGGAGCCGCCGCCTACATTCTCGACCTGCGGAACAACCCGGGGGGACTGTTGCAAGCTGGGATTGAAATTGCCCGCCTGTGGCTCGATTCCGGGACGATCGTCTACACGGTGAACAGACAAGGCATTCTCGGCAGTTTTGAAGCCTCTGGACAAGCCCTAACTCACGATCCGCTGATTGTTTTGGTGAACAAGGGAAGTGCCAGTGCTAGCGAAATTTTGGCTGGTGCGCTGCAAGATAACGGCAGAGCTCAACTGGTAGGAGAAAATACTTTTGGCAAAGGGCTGATCCAGTCGCTGTTTGATTTGTCTGACGGTTCCGGGTTGGCCGTGACTGTTGCTAAGTACGAGACACCGAACCATAAAGATATTAACAAGCTGGGGATTGCGCCCGATCGCGTAGTGCCTTGGGAACCTATCGCGCGCGATCAGATTGGCACCGAAGCAGACTTGCAATATCAAGCTGCACTGCAACTACTTAAAGATAAAACCGTGCTGGCAAAGTCAGTATAAGCCGGAGTTTGAAGTTTTGAGCTTGCACCAGGCATCAATACACAGGTCTAAGTCTGTCTCTGCGTTTCGTTCGCAAGGACAGACAACAACGATCCTAAAAACTCTTTAACTCAAAAGTGATATCACGTCCGACAGATTCATCTGTCATTGTTCGCTGTGCGAAGCAATGACATAAAAGAATGATGCTATCGGACGTGATATCAAAACCCAAAACTCCGCTTCCCTTAAGGTTGCGGGGTTGATTCCTCGGCGTCGGGTACCTCGGCTTCTTGCAAAATCACCGGACGCTGCTGCGGGTCAGCTTGGTTGCTTTGCTCTTGCATCACAGTTTTAGCAAGGCTGGGGTCAAAGTAGCGGTTAAAGTCCGATCGCGACTGATTTACTCGCCCTTGGGTAAGATTGACTTCAGCTTGGATTTCGTGCAATTTTTCTTGCACCGCCCGGTAGTGAGGCCAAAGCTGAAGCAAAGCAGAAGTGGCACAGACTGAAAGTACCATGTTGACTGCCAACTTGACGCCTGTTTCTGCCGCGAGGGTTTGGTGAGGGTAGGAACGCTGGCGACTGCTGCTGCGACGAGGAGTAACCCGAGGGGAGTTTTTTACAGGACGCAGTGGGGTAACGGTGGGTTGAATCGCTTGCATAATGTTTTTTCAAATACCTGAGACTGACGTTTTAGAGTTCAAAGAGCAAATTCTGAGCTTAACGCACACTCGCCGCTGTTTGTCAGGGTGCTGACAGCCACAATTGTTAAGACAAAGTGAGGCGTGAAGACGGAATTTCCCCATAAAAATGCCTGCCCTTGCAGTCTCGTCTTGCTGAACACAAACAATCTACTGCACTGGGGCAGCCATTGTCTGTATCTGTAATGCGAGAGATTTAACTGGTCAGGCAGGCATTTTGCGGTTCGCAACTGGTGTCTGGAAACTATTTGTACAGTTCAGTTGACAGCCGGAAAGCCATGATTCCGGGAATCAAAGCAATTACGAGCGCTACGTAGACTTGGGTATCTGTTAAAGACATATTCGCAAAACTCCTTTTCGCGGGCACGAGCTTTCACTAATTTGAGACAAATTGGCGCTTTTGGGAATCATTTGTTACAACTTGCAACACAAATGGTGCGTCCGGGGAGGAGTGGCCGAGTGGCCGAGTGGCCTAGTGGCGCAGTTTTTGAGTGTCGGAGGGGGAGAATTTTGGTGTTGCATAATTACGGGATGATTGTGATTGTTTTGTGGGATGGGCGCAGGAGCCCGGCGTGTATTTTCACGGCAGGCGGGACGCCTAACCCACCAGAAGCCTCCTTAAATTGTGCAACGCCAGAATTTTTCCTTGTTTCCTGGGACTGCTTCCTTCGGACGTTGTTCGGACGATCGCCTCCCACAGAATTACCGCGTTAGGTTAAGATTTAAATGAAGGTGACACTAATTTTAGACAGAGCGGGTAATTTGCGCTGCGCTCTTCACTTGCCAATCTTAGGTGCACAAAATAGTTAATGCTAGATCAATTTCTCGACGCTTCACCCAATTTTGGAGTTGACGGCTTTTTATTATTGTTGGTTTTGGTGGCTTTGGAAGCTGTACTTTCGGCTGACAACGCGATCGCCCTGGCGTCTATTTCTAAAGGTTTGGAAGATGCCAAGGATCAGCAAAAAGCTCTCAACTTGGGTTTGATAATTGCTTTTGTACTGCGGCTAGCCCTAATTTTAACGGCTACTTGGGTAATTCAATACTGGCAGTTTGAACTGCTTGGTGCTCTCTACCTGCTGTGGCTTGTTTTCCAACATTTTACTTCAGATACAGACTCCGAAGGAGAACATCACGGGCCCAGATTTGCGTCTGTGTGGCAAGCAATTCCCATGATTGCTTTTACGGATTTAGCGTTTTCATTGGATAGCGTTACTACTGCGATCGCTGTTTCTGATAACACTTTTATCGTCGTAACAGGTGCTACTATTGGAATTATTGCCCTGCGATTCATGGCCGGGTTGTTCATCCGCTGGCTGGATGAGTTCGTTCACCTAGAAAGTGCTGGTTACATCACAGTTGGGTTCGTGGGAATGCGGTTGTTGGTGAAAGTAATTAATCCGGATTTAGTTCCTCCGCAATGGCTGCTAGTTTCCAGTATTGTCTTGATGTTTGTCTGGGGATTTTCTAAGCGTACTCCCGAGCCAGTCGAGATTGCAAAATCTCTAGAAATGGCTCTCAATCAGCCAGATTCAGAAGTTGCTGTTCCAGAATCGCAAGGACAAAAGTCCGAAATTTAACATACTTTCATCTGAATAAAATTAGCTTAAATCTGTCAAACCAACAAGATTAATGGCTGGTTAAAACCTGCAAAAGCCTTTCATCCCGGTGACTAAAGTCCGGGGATGAAAGGCTTTTATTTTTTAATATTGTTTTCTTCACTACCCGATCGAACTTATAGGAGTACAATTGGGCCTATGGTTCGGCAGTTATCAAAATCAGACTCAGCAATGGTTAGACTGGTGGGATAGCGAGGGGAATTGGTTGCTGAGGGGGTTGGCGGCATATTGGCGATCGCAGGCGATCGATCAGGATCTGATTTAATCCTTGGTGGTTGCTGTATTTTTTGAGGCTTTAGGGAAATAAAGCGGGCGAGGGGAAGAGGTTGCAGGCGATCGCGTTTCATCTATTGACAAAAAATGTAACGGTTGCATTCAGCAGCAACCCACACCTTTTGTCATAGCGAATTTCCACAATCAGCCGATAGCTATTGCCTTTGATATTGAAAACGACACTGTTGTTTGCAAGGATGCTGGCTGGCATTACCAGAGGGTCGCCGTTTCTACCCACGCAAGCATTAAGATGCTTTGGTGCTCATAGAAGAGACATAAGTAATCAGTTATCTTTAATATTTATAGGCTTCAAGAATAGCTTAGATTTTTTAGACTCAATGTTCCAGTTTCGGGTTTTATCAAGATATCCTTCTAAGGCGGTCATGTGAACCCAATAGTTCTGATGAAAACCTTTCTTTGGGGATTGAACTAAATCTCGGATAATTAAACCTAAGTATTTATGAACTTCAAATTGCTTATCTAGTTCTACAGAATCCAGTTCTGCCAACTTCTTCGTTAAGTCGATATTTTGGGCAGTATTATCTCTATTCAAAGCATGAAACCATTGCCCATGAGCAATTTTGTTTCTCAAAACACTAGGAGACTTTATGTAATTTTTAATAATTTCAAATAGTTTTTTCCTTCTATTTTGCAACTCTGAGTTTTTTGACCATTCACCAACCTTTTGTAGAGCTAAATCAACCATCTTTTCCCATCCCTCAGAAATTCCTTTATGATCTTTAGTATTCTTAATATTGTCAATTTCTGATGGAGAAAATGCGGAGGGAGTGTAAACTATTTGAATAAATTGAGCTTCAGACCAAGCAACATACAGAATAGCTAAAAGCTTGGTTTTTACCTCTACCTGAAAGTTATCGGATTTTCTTAGGTAAAAGTTTATATCCTTAATTAGACTATCCTTGACTTGATTTAACTTTCTTACATTACAGCTTTGCAGCTTATAAAGCTCCAAGATTTCCTCATTTGTCATAACCCAGAAAATATCTGTGGGGGGAAGGAGGAATCGAACCTCCATCTACTCATTTATGCAATGAGTCGCATTAGCCATATTATGCTACCCCCATGTTCTGTAGCCCATTATATCATGTATCGGAAGAAGTTGTAGGCGATCGCAATTTTTCGGCACCCTAAATCTAGTGTGGCTGCGTAAGTCCTGTTAAATAAGGAAGAAGGAAGAAGGAAGAGGGGGAGACTGGGAGATGGGAAGAGGGGGAGGATTTTTTCCCAATTAGCAATTAGCCATTAGCTATGGCTTAGGCTTACCGACAAAGAAAGCTAAGGGAGAATTGTCACCACAAGATAACCGAACTTTAGAACCAATGGGAAAAACATTTCCTGTGGTTGTAAGTGCATATAACTTTTCGCCAGACGGAGTTTTTAAACAATAACGATTTTCTCTGCCTAAAAATTGTCGATCGCAAACCACAACAGCCGAATCTTCATCTAAGAATAAACTTAAATCTTCCTGCCGGATCATCAATTCTCCTTCGGTAGAAGGATCACAAGGAACTTTTACAAATGAATCTTTTTTTACAGCAAAACAACCTACTTCTGTTTCCCAAAAATCCTGCTTTAGCGATGCAGACACAAAATTAGCTTGCGTCACAAACTCAGCCACAAATCGAGATGCTGGTTGTAGGTAAACTTCCTCTGGAGTCCCAAACTGTTCTAATTGGCCTTGACGCATCACCGCTACCCAATCTGAAATCGAAAGTGCTTCTTCGCGATCGTGCGTGACAAATACACCAGAGGTTCCCGTTGCTTTAAGAATCTCGCGGACTTCCTGACGCAATCTTAACCGTACTTGTACATCTAAATTACTCAATGGTTCATCTAGTAAAATAATCGCAGGTCTAGGCGCTAAAGCACGGGCCAGGGCTACTCGCTGTTGCTGACCCCCCGATAATTCATGGGGATAACGGTTTTCCAATCCTTCTAATCCCACCAACGCTAATGCTTCTGCGACACCTTTCTGAATATTATGCTTTGACTCTTTTCCTTGATGCGTCAAGCCAAAAGCTACATTTTTCGCGACTGTCAAATGGGGGAATAGTGCATAGTCTTGAAACACCATACCAATGTCTCGCTGTTCCGGCGGAACTGACATATTAACACTGGCTACAGTTTTTCCTGCTAAAGCGATCGTCCCTGCTTGTAGCTGTTCAAAACCAGCAATTAACCGCAACAACGTTGTTTTCCCACAACCCGATGGCCCCAACAACCCGAGTATATCTCCTTGATGTAATGTCAGGGTGACAGATGCCACCGCAGGTGATGCTGCTTGGGCATACTGTTTTGTTACTCCATCCAAATGCAGAATTGTCGGTCGAGCCATTATTGCTATAAATAATCAACAACTTACTATTTTACAATAAACCAGTTTAGTGAGAGAAATTGTCATAAAGACTTGACAAATGTTTACACCTACTGATAAGCTAGCAAGCTAGACTTTTTACTAGCGATGAAAAATTCCCAACAATCACTACAGCAAACAGGAATCAGGACAATCCAAGGGCGATCGACCTTACGCAGTTTATCCGCTAGTGGGTGGACACTTGCGGTTATCGCTTTAGCATTGCCGATCGCCATACCAGTGATCGGTGTCTTATCCAGTATCTTTTTTGAAGCTAAAGATACATGGCAACATTTAACCGATACAGTTTTAACCCGTTATATAGTCAACTCTTTATTGTTAATGATCGGCGTAGGCTTTGGTGTTGTCGTGATTGGCGTAGGATGTGCGTGGCTAGTAACAATGTGTCGCTTTCGGGCCAGTCGCCTATTTGAATGGGCATTACTGTTACCCTTAGCGGCCCCAGCTTACGTGCTAGCTTATACTTATACAGACTTTTTAGAATTTTCCGGCCCAGTTCAAACTGCTTTGCGTTATATTTTTGGCTGGAGTTATGGAGACTATTGGTTTCCTAACGTGCGATCGCTCCCGGGAGCAATCTTAATGCTAATCTTAGTTTTATATCCCTACGTCTACCTATTAACAAGAGTTGCATTTTTGGAGCAATCCACTTGTACCCTAGAAGCTAGTAGAATACTTGGCTGTAGTCCTTGGCGGAGTTTTATTACAGTTGCCTTACCAATGGCAAGACCCGCAATTGTTGCAGGTTTAGCACTGGCTTTGATGGAAACTCTCAACGATTATGGCACTGTTCAGTATTTTGGAGTTGATACATTCACCACAGGTATTTATCGGACTTGGTTTGGCATGGGAGAACGAATTGCAGCCAATCAACTAGCTGCGATGCTATTATTATTTGTTCTGGGTTTAATTTTAGTAGAACGCTGGTCGCGCAGTCGGACAAAATATTATCAAGCTAGCAGTCGCTATCGCCAACTGCAAACTTATCAGCTTAAAGGAATTCGGGAGGTTTTAGCGGTAATTGCTTGTTTTATGCCGCTATTTTTTGGTTTTTTATTGCCAGCAGGTCTTTTAGTCAAGTTGACCTTAGCTAATTGGCAAGTCACTTTAGATGAACGCTTTTGGATCTTTGCCCGTAATAGTTTAATTTTGGCTACCCTGACAGCCCTTTTAGCCGTAATTATTGCCTTGATTATGGCTTATGGTTTACGGTTATATCCTAATTTAGGAGTGCAGTTAGGAACGAGAGTTGCGGCAATGGGCTATGCTGTACCTGGTTCGGTGATTGCAGTGGGGATTATGGTTCCAATTGGAAAAATTGACAATCTATTTGATAGTTGGATGCGTGAAAACTGGGGGATTTCAACAGGCTTGTTGTTAAGTGGTACGATCGCAGCTTTGGTATTTGCCTATATAGTTCGCTTCCTAGCTGTTTCTTTAAATGCGGTGGAGTCAAGTTTGAGCAAAATCAAGCCTAATTTAGATGATGCGGCGAGAAGTTTGGGTTATAGTCCGATGCAAACTTTAGTTACAGTTCATACACCAATGATGACCGGAGGTTTACTAACTGCCATGATGTTAGTATTCGTTGATGTAATGAAAGAGTTACCTGCTACTATAATTATTAGACCTTTTAACTTTGATACTTTGGCGGTGCGAACTTATCAACTTGCCTCAGATGAACGATTGGCTGAAGCTTCTGGCCCAGCATTGGCAATTGTTTTAGTGGGGATGTTACCGGTAATTTTATTAAGTTGGAAAATTGCGCGATCGCGCAATTCTTCAACAGAGTTAACGGTTAACAGTTAAAGGTTAAAATTATCCCTTTACAAATCAAGATGATTAATAAAAAATTAGCAATGTTTACCCGCACGACTGGCACAATCTCTTTCTTACTACTTACTATTTTTGTCACGTTTGGATGCCAAAAACAGGCGGCTAGTCCTCTCGAAACATTACAAAAAACTAAGCAATGTCCAGGATGCGATCTGAGTGCCGCTAAGTTAAGCAACCTTGATTTAACAAGCGCTAATCTCAATGGTGCTAAGTTGGAAGGTGCTGTGCTAGAAAAAATAAAACTTAATGAAGCCTTACTCGATAGCGTCAATCTCAAAGGTGCAAATTTAAAAGCTGCTTCTCTGGAAAAAGCAGGTTTATTTGGGGCCGATCTCACAAATGCTGATTTGAGTAATGCAAATCTCAAGGGGGCTTTTTTGCGAGGCGCAAAACTGAATAATGCCAATCTTAGTAACGCCGATTTAAGTGAAACTGACTTAAATAGTGCTGATTTGACAGGGGCAAACCTGAAAGGGGCAAACCTGAAAGGGGCTATAATGCCGGATGGTACAATTAAAAATTAAAAATTAAAGTTGGTTGAATTCGGCGGTTTCAACCGCCGAATCACCAAGAGTAGCTTCTTGTTCCAAAAGCCTCTATTTCCAGCCGGCGCGATCGGCAATCTTTAAAGCGTCGGCGTTATTTTTCCCAAACACATCAGGGTTGAGAGGGTCAGATTTGAATGTACCAAAACTGGCAACTGCAGGATCGATCGCCACACCTGAAATCACAGGGTATTCATAATTACCCCTAGCAAAAATTTGTTGCGCTTCGCGACTGGCTAGGTGTTCCAAGAATTTGGTCGCGCCTGCTTTGTTACGCGAGGTTTTGACTACACCCCCACCACTAATATTGACGTGAGTACCTCGATCGCGCTGGTTCGGGAAAAATACACCTACTTTCGCCGCGACCGCCTGTTCTGCTGGATCTTTCGATTTCATTAAGCGAGCTACATAATAGGTATTAACAATGGCAATATCGCCTACCCCATCAGCAACCGCCTTGATTTGCGCTGTATCATTTCCCTCTGGAGGACGCGCAAAATTAGCTACCAATCCTCGCGCCCAAGCTTCTGTTTTTTGAGCTCCATGAACGGCTAACATAGCCCCAACAAGAGACTGATTATAGATATTAGTGGACGATCGCACTAAAACTTTGCCTTTCCACCGAGGTTCTGTCAGCGCCTCATAGGTTGACAACTGGGCAGGGTTCACCTTGCTTTTGTTATAAACAATCACCCGTGCCCGGCGCGATAGACCAAACCAGAAACCTTGAGGATCTCGCAAACTTGCTGGAATTGCCGATGTCAGCACTTGTGAAGACACAGGTTGCAGGATACCTGCTTGTTTGGCCCGCCACAAACGCCCACCATCCACCGTGATGAAAACATCAGCGGGGCTATTTGCACCTTCACTTTTGATCCGTTCAATTAGTTGGTCAGCCTCCGCTTCAACGAGGTTAACCTTGAGCCCAGTTTTTTTGGTGAAGCTTTGGTACAACTCATTATCAGTGTCGTAGTGACGTGCTGAATAAAGGTTGAGAGTGCCGGTTTGGGCTGCGACAGGGGCTTTTTTGCTTAGTTCCCCCACTGCCACGACAGCCATTGCTGTACCGCTGGCAAGAAAAATACGCCGAGAAATGCTCATTGTTCTATAATAATAGATTTTTTCATCTGGTAATTGACACGATGGTGTATCTACAGCCATCTATAGCCATTGCTTTACTATATTAATGCAAGTAATTCTTATTTGATGATCGAGAGCGTAACTATTTTAGGGGTGAGGCACCCGTCGTCAGAAATCCCGTCTCGACTTCGCTCAACCGGCAATTTTTTTACGAAAAGACTTTGTTATAGCCCGCCGATTAGGCAAAAAATGTGGCGTTGCTCAATTTGAGGATGATTGTAGGGTGTCCCGCCTGCTGTGAAAATACACGCCTTCGGGCTGATGGGCCCATCCACAAAAAAAATCAAAATCATGCTGCTATTATGCAACGCCAAAAAATTTGCTTATGAAGGTATTGATGCGTCCAGGACTGTATTTATGACAAAGATTTTTGCTCAATAGGTATCACAACAGTTGTTTGCAATAGACATCTCCAAAAACTCCCCAGCCCTATCCCCCATATGTTTCTGACTGTCTGCCCTTTGATGGCAGACAGTGCTTTTACTAATTGCCAGCGACAACAACTTCCAGAGGTTTTATTAGATTTGGCCCACAGGGTAAATTTAAAAAGATTCCTTAAACCACCTCGCGCTCCCAAAAACAAAGCAAAAGTTACCTCATGGCGAGTCTCGTCACCGCCATGTATCCACTGTCAGACTTCGCGACCAGGCTCAACAGCCACCAACAAGCGGGCTAGCAGTGCGAACCCTACAGTTAATAAGGTGCACACTGGATACCCTAAGGATTATTTGTGTCGAATTAGGTCGTAAATTTCCACATAGTCTTTAGCTGGATATTTCCACGAATTGTCACAATTCATGCCTTGAAGCATGAGTTTTTCAAATTCATCATGATAGTCATACCACAATCCGATCGCCCGATCGAGCGCCGACTCTAAAGCCGAGTAGTCTGTTTGGTAAAACACGTAACCGTTGCGTTCTTCCGGGAGGTGGCGGGTGTCGTAATCTCGATCGAACACAGTATTCACCAAACCGCCAACTCCCCGCACCACAGGAACAGTACCGTACCTCAACCCGATCATCTGAGTCAGCCCGCAGGGTTCGTAATTACTGGGAACCACAATCATATCCCCACCGGCGTAAATTAAGTGCGACAGTTCCTCATTAAAACCTAGCTCTAAATGGCAGTCTGGATTATCATTTAAAAACTGTCTTTCATGCTGGAAATGCGCGTTAATTCCCGCTTCCGTCGCGGAACCCAAAAGCACGAATTGCGCTCCCTTACTCAGAGAGTAATAAATTGCATGGTGGACGAGATGAACGCCTTTTTGGTCGTCCAAACGACCGATAAAGGTAATAATAGGCTTGTCAGCATCGCGCAGTAACAGCCGATCGCGCAAAGCTTTTTTAGTTTTGGCTTTTCCTGCCAAATCATCCTTAGTGTAGTGGTGCGGAATATAGCCATCACTTTCTGGATTCCACACATCGTAATCAATGCCGTTGAGCACCCCGCGAAACTTCTCTTGATATAAATGCAAAGTGTGGCCCAAACCGTAGCCGAACTCGCCCATATGAGCTTCCCAGGCGTGGTGCGGCGAAACCGTGGTGACAAAGTTCGAGTAAACAATGCCCCCTTTCATAAAGTTGATAGCAAAAGGGTTAAAGTTATCTCGGAGGCGATCGTACTCAAAATAATAATCATCTCGATTCAAACCCGTGGCTTGCAAAATATCGCCACCTCCCATGCCTTGATGTTTGAAATTGTGAATGGTATAGCAGACTCGCTGATTTTCCATCCAATTGTATTTGTAAATTTCAAACAGCATGACTGGCACCAAACCAGTTTGCCAATCGTGACAGTGAATCACATCGGGACGCTTGTTGCTTCTAAGCAAAAATTCCAAAGCGGCTTTGCTGAAAAATGCAAACCGCATATTGTCGTCATTGCACCCGTAATAACAGCCGCGATTAAAAAAGTTATCTTGAGAGCGAGGTTCGATGAAAAAACACAACTGCCCGTGCACCCAGCCGCACAAGACATCGCAGAGGATTTCGCCGCCGTACCAGGGCACAGCCAGATCCCGGTAGGCCTCGTGAAGTCCCCAAATGTGGTCGTACCTCATGCAGTCGTACTTGGGTAGAATAACCTCGACGCAGTGGCCGGAATTCTCTAACTCCCGACTCAAACCGTAAACTACGTCGCCCAAACCTCCTGCTTTGATGACGGGGGCGCACTCCGAGGCAATTTGTACTATGTACATTTTTTTTTCTCGCTCCTGAATGAATCAAAAAAATATTTTCTTAACTTGACAAAGTATATGAGTTCTCGGCAAATAAGCAAGTCGGCCATTGGGAATACAGGGAAATACGCACAGCTAGCGGATGTTGGGGCAGATTCGGGCGATCGGTGATATCGTTTCGGCTCAGATCTGAATTATTTAAACCGCAGAGGAGGCAGAGAACCCATCCGTGAGTTCAATCTAAAATCGATTTATTACCCCATTTGCTGGCATTTGTCAACTAAATATTTTTAAAATTTTTTGCCTAATTTGCGCGAAATTTTATCGCACGATGCTGATAACTGATTGGCACAGAGCACCTGTTCGACTGCCAAACATCAACAGGACTTACGCATTCAAGGGCGGTGTTACAAGGGTTTGAGATTCTTCGTTTCACTTGCCAATGACACAATTACCTTGAAATGCGTCCAGGAATAATCAAATTAGGGATTCTATCTTGGAATTTAAACCAGCAAATGCCGTGTCCAGCATTCATCCAGAGACTCTTAAGGAGGCGCTCGCCGATGCCCGACACCAACGATAAGGAAAACAATTTAAACCAACAACTCCAACAGCTAGTTGCTGAAGCCTGTTCGCATCCGCCCAAAAGCTTGATGCGGCGGGAAAAACTCAGCGAGATAGTGAGGCTGATTGTAAAATCCGGCAAACTTTGGCAAGAAGACACGCCTCATTACAACGATGCTTTACAGCAAACTTGGGTGTATTTTTGTCGGAATGTTTGCGAAGCGAACACCGCAAACAAACCTTACGATCGCAATCTGGGCAGCGTCATTACTTGGCTGGACAAATATCTCAAGATGCGGCTGAAAGACTTCACTATCGAACAAACGCAGGAAAAAGTTAGACGTGATTTACCGTTGATTTCCGAAGACTCAGCAGAAATTAACCCGATCAATAATATCGAAAACCCGCCGACTTATTCTGACAGTCCGCTAGCCATCCTAGAAGAGACAAAAAAATGGGTGCGGGCCGATCCGGAGGGGGAATTGAGAAGCGTTCACATCAAAGAACGCCCCGATGTCACTTGCCAAACCTTAATTCTGAGGCGTCTTCCCCCGGAGACTCCCTGGAAAAACATTGCTCTTGAATTTAACTTGCCGCCGTCAACCGCACCTAATTTTTATAAAAGAGAATGTCTGCCCCGCTTGCGAAATTTTGCCAAAAATCAAGGATATCTGGAATAAAGGCAGGACAACTCCTGTCCTAAAAAACATCGGTAAAAAAGGAAAACCGTGATGAATAACAGCACCGAAAATATCAGAGAAAAATCTATTACCCTGCCCATTACAGCCGCAGCCCTGCGGGTGGCACAGAAGTTTTCAAATCTTGACGGAGTGACATCCCCGGAAAAAAAAGAGCAAGTTTATTTCAACACTTTAGCTGTATGTGCAGTGAAAGATTACATGGAAATGATGGACATTCCCACCGACTTGAATGCCAGCGACAGTTGGAACGCGGCCATACGCCTTTACACCGATGCAGCCGACTTGAAATTAACTCAACTAGGCCATTTGGAATGCCGACCTCTGAAGTCTGGCAAGTTTTGTTACATTCCGTTGGAAATACCGGACGATCGCATTGGTTTAGTAGCAGTTGAGATCGATATAAAGCGACAACAAGCTACTTTGCTGGGATTTATGAAAACTGCAAGAGCTGGGGACTTAGCGATTGAGAAATTGCAAAGTTTTGACAAATTTATCCAACATTTGGATTGTCTGGAACGCAGCCGAAAAACTGTACAACTGCGCCAGTGGCTGCACAATATTTTTGAGGCTGGTTGGCAGTCTATAGAAGATATTTTAGTGCCAAAAGAACCTCATTTAGCTTTTCGTTACAGCAGCGCAGTCGTGCGGGGCAAGATAATCCATCTGACAGCAGATATCTCGGAAAAAGCATCAGCAACCCTCGACTCTGTTCAGGAAAAACCTAATTTCTGGAGGGGTGTAATAGAACCAACCCCAGCGGTAGCTTTGCTGGTGGCGATCGAACCAAAAACCGATACTGAAACTAATATTAAAGTACAGGTGCATCCCGCCGGCGGGGCAGACAGCTTGCCGCTCAATCTGACTCTGAAAGTCACCGACGGCGAGGGAAAAACAGTCATGGAAGCTTGCGCCGGCAGCGGTAACGGCTACATGACTCTAGAATTTGCCGCCGATCGCGGAGAATGTTTCAGCGTTGTGGTAAAACTGAAAGAACTCTGTATTGCAGAGAATTTTGCTGCATAAAGCGGCTCGCTTGCCATAAGTTGTTCAGCATGGAAATTGAACTTGGGCGGGCAGGATGCCCAGCCCACAAGAATTTCATCGCGCCGTGACTGTAAAATTTAGATGCGCCTGAGCTTATCAGTTGTTAGCCATGCCGAAATTAGTTGTGTTGAAGCTAGATGATAACTTGATAAAAGGGGTGCGAGTTTCTCTGGAAATCGGCGCGGAAGGAGATCTGCCCGCAGTGGCAATCCAAGCCTTCCTGCCTCCGAAACCAGAAATAGCGGAACACTACGATCGCTGGCAGTCAACCTACCGCAGTTTGGGAGATTTCCGCATTAAGCCGATCGAAATTAGCATTATGGGCTCTCGTGCAGAACAGTTGTCCAAATGCCGCTTTTTGCGGGAACAGTTAAGCCAGCAAATCAATAGCTGGCTCAACTCCGAACCGTTTCGCAAACTCAAAGAAACATTGCTCGAACAATTAATGCCGTCGGACACGATTCGATTTTTAGTCAAAACTGACGACATCGATTTGCGGCGGCTGCCTTGGTACTGTTGGGATATTTTTGAGCGCTACCCGAAAGCCGAAATTGCTTTGAGCTCTGCTGCTTATAAAAAAACGCAGGTCGTCAACAAAAATTTCGGAAATAATTGCGCTAAAGCTAAAATATTAGCTATTTTGGGGAATGCTGAAAACATCGATATCGATCGCGATCGAAATATTATTGCAGGATTGCGACCGGCAGAAATTTCTTTCTTAGTCGAATCAAATCGCAGAGAAATCTGTCAAGAACTTTGGGAAAACAACTGGGATATCTTATTTTTTGCCGGACACAGTGACAGCGACACATCCGGGCGATCGGGTAGATTTTATATCAATAAAACCGAGAGTTTAACAGTAGAAGAACTGAAACAAGGCTTCAAGCTAGCGGTGAGCAGCGGCTTGCAGTTGGCGATTATCAATTCTTGCGACGGATTGGGGATAGCGCGACAGTTGGAAGATTTGGGAATGCCGCAAACGATCGTGATGCGAGAACCGGTGTGCGATCGAGTGGCCCAAGATTTTTTAAAGTATTTTCTCGCCTATTTTTGCAGTGGGGAACCTTTGTATGTGGCAGTGCGCCTCGCGAGGCAAAGATTGGCAGAATTAGAGTCAGAAATTCCCGGCGCGGATTGGCTGCCGATTATTTGTCAAAATCCGGCTTCCAAGCCGCCAACTTGGCAAGAGTTGCTGCACAAACCCGAGCCGGAAACTGTCAGCAATCCGCCATCTTTATCTCGGCTGCGCCGCTTTCAGATCGGGCTGTTGGCGATCGCAACTGCTGCTGTTTCTGTCATGGGAGCGCGATCGCTGGGCTTGCTCCAGATATGGGAATTGCAAGCTTTTGACCAACTGATGCGGCTGCGTCCTGCTGAAAGCTCAGACTCGCGTTTGCTGGTGGTGGAAGCCACGGAAATGGATATCAACAAATACGGCTTTCCACTGCCGGATGCGACGATCGCAAAAGCAGTGGGAAAATTGGCACAGTATGGGGCGCAAACGATCGCCCTGGATATCTTCCGCGATCGCCCTTTACAACCCGGTTATGCAGCATTAGCCGCTCGCTTTCATGGCGATCGAAATTTAATTGGTTTGTGCAGCGTCAAAGAAACCGGCAAACCCAACAAATACGGCATCAAACCGCCGCCCGCACTGCCAAAAGAGCGCCTCGGGTTCAGCGATGTGGTGGCAGATGCCGACGGCATTCTCCGCCGCCACTTGCTGTTTATGCAGCCGCACAGCAGCGATCCTTGTACTACAGAGCACTCTTTGAGCGCGAGGGTTGCCCTCCATTACCTAGCAGCAAAAGGCATCCAACCGGAATCTCTTCCCAGAGATAAGATAAGGCTGGGCAATGCAGTTTTTGCACCGATTCACGGCAGTACAGGCGCTTATCAAAACTTGGACGATCGCGGTTTTCAAATTATGCTCAATTACCGAGCGCCTCAAAATTTTATTCGCCGAGTCATGCTGGCCGAACTGTTAGAAGGAAAAGTCAATCCCAATTTGATAAAAGACCGAATTATATTTATTGGCGTGACGGCTCCGATTTCCAATCCAGATTATTTTTTGACGCCTTACAGTGCGGGAGAATCGCCTTCCCAGAAAATGCCGGGGGTATTAATTCAAGCGCAAATGTCGAGTCAAATTATCAGCGCTGTTTTGGATCGCCGCCCGCTGCTGCAAATTGCTCCTGAATGGACCCAAATGCTGTGGATTGTGGGTGGGGCAGCAGTTGGTAGCGCGATCGCGATTGTCAGCCGACGCAGGCTGCACGTGGTGTCGGGGGCGATCGCATCTGCGGGGATTTTGTGCGGGGTTTGCTGGTTTTTGCTAATCGGGGGTTGGTGGCTGCCTTTGGTACCCTCAGCTTTGGCAATGGTAGGAGCGGGTTTAATTGCGATCGTTTTTACTTTTCGGCCGAAATGACAATATCAATTGGCAATCGTTAGATGACATCGCCAACAAATAATCTCAAGCCGTTCGAGAGATGTAGAGGTGGAGCATTTGGGCGACAATTCATGTTTCCCACCTTTGATTTTATGCCCAAATGCTTCACCCTCCCCAGACTATTCAATTAGAAACTACCTTGTTATTGCGATCGCTCGGAGCGAAAGTGTAACCGTATCCCTGAGTAGTTTGAATAAAATTCGGAACAGCCGAATCGACTTTAGCCAGTTTCCTGCGAATCAGACGGATATACACGTCCACCACTTGCTCGTCTCGTGCGTCATTGCATTTCCATCCCCAAACTTTTTCGGTTAGCTGTTGGCGGCTCCAGGCTTTACCTGGATAAGTTGCCAAAAAATACAAGAGTTGAAATTCTAAGGCGGTCAGAGCTAAAGTTTTCTCTTTCAATCTCACCTCCCTACTCATTAAATCGATCCCTAGTTCACCGAAGACAAGATTGCGCGGAGTGACGGTTTTCATCTCCCTCAACAAGATTTCTATTCTGACTGCCAAGTCCTCAAAACTGAACGGTTTGCCGATAAAATCATCAACACCTGCTTTGATGATTTTAATTCGAGCTTCTTCGCCTGTAACGCTGCTGAAAATCACGAGTAAAAAAACATTCTTCCGTTTCTGCATTTCTTCGCAAAGTTTAACGCCGATATTATCGGGCAAATTCCCATCCAAGATTACGAGGACTGGGTTAAATTTCTCAAAGATTTCTAAAGCTGTTTTTCCGTCGGCAGCCGATTGTACTTGATATGTCTGATTCAGATAGCCGTCGATGAAATTACGGACGGGGGCGTCATTCTCAACAACCAGAATTTTGGAATTTTGCTCGGTAGATATCGTCATAATTTTTGACTCTCTTGTTAATGGTTCAAACTTTAGAAAATCGAGGAAGTATGCTGTGTTTTGATTAGCCCCTCGATCTCCTATAGGGCGTGTTTTATTTCCCCGTAGATGCCCCCTTAGCTTGCCCCCTACTCAACCCCTACTCCCTTTAAAAAGACGAGTATGGGGTGGGACAATAGCGAATTAACTGGTTCGCGCGCTCTATCTAGGAACCAGTCGTAATTATGATGATGATTCAATTACCAACTACCCTGTCCCTGCGAGCGATCGGAGCGAAAGTGTAACCGTATCCCCGAACAGTTTGAATAAAATTCGGAACAGCGGCATCAACTTTAGCCATTTTCCTGCGAATTTGGCCGATATGCACGTCCACGACTCGCTCTTCCGTTGCATAATTGGATTTCCACCCCCAAACTTTTTCGATTAGCTGTTGGCGGCTCCAAGCTTTACCCGAATGAGTTGCCAAAAAACACAATATTTCAAATTCTAAGGCTGTCAGCGTTAGAAGTTGCTCCTTCAATCTCACCTCCCTACTTACTAAATCGATCGCTAATTGACCGAAGGCAAGGTTGGGCGGATTGACGGATCTCGCCCGCCTCAACAAGACTTCTACTCTAACTGCCAATTCTTCAAGACAGAAGGGTTTGCACATAAAATCATCGGCACCTGCTTTCAGGATTTTAATTCGATCTTCTTGGGCGGTGCGGCTGCTGAGAATCGCGACTAAAACATTAGTGCGCTTCTGCATTTCTTGGCAAAGTTTATAGCCGCTAATATCGGGTAAATTCCAATCCAAAATTACCAGGACTGGGTTAAATTCTTCAAAAATTTCGAGAGCAGTTTGGCCGTCTGCGGCAAATTGTACTTGATATGTTTGATTCAGAAAGCGGTAGATGAGAGTGCGGATAGGGTCGTCGTCATCTACAACCAGAATTTTGGCTTTTCGCTCGGCAGATATTGTCATAATTTTTGACTTTATTGTTAATGGTGCAAAGTTAGGAAAGCGAGCAAGTGTATGAAAACAGTCTTTATTGTTTAGTCCGCTAGGAATGGACTAAAGTTTGTGCAGTAGGGGCAATCCCCCCGTGGTTGCCCGGATTTCAATCGCAAGCGTGACTTTTTTGAAGAAATTAAATCGACACATGACTTATCGCTCCTGGCGCGATCGAGTTTCTGTGGAGCTTTCAGCGAAAAAACTAATTTTTTCGCTGTTTTGGCAATTTTTTACAAAATTTAATCAATTATGTTTCGCCGATCAGCGTGAAAGCCGCCCAATCTCTGGGATTTGGATGCTGCTGCATTGTCTCCAGCATGGCGTTTCGCAGGGCTTGAGCTTTGTTGCCCGTTCGATCGAGATTTTGATAAAATTTCACCATCAAATCGGCTGTAGGAGCATCCGGCACCGCCCACAAAGACACAATGACACTGGGCGTACCAGCCGAAATTAAAGCGCGAGACAAACCGATAACGCCGTCGCCGGTAATCCGCCCCATGCCGGTATTGCACGCGCTCAAAACTACCAAATCCGCGTTGAGGTGCAGGTTCAAAATTTCCTCAGCAGTCAGCAAACCGCTATCAGTGCGATCGGGTGCAAGGGCGATCGCGCTGCCGAGCCCGCGAATGTTATCGAGCAATCCGTGGGTGGCAAAATGGACAATGTGGGCGTTTGGCAACCGCTGAAGTACAGCAGCTTTGGTAGCGGATTTGCCAGTCAGGGCTTGGGTTTGGAACAATTGGGCGATCGCGTTAGCTTCGGTTTCTGAATGCGGCAGATCGCTTAACTGCTGCGGGGGTTTTCCCGGTACTAGAGCAACTTCGGGCATAGTCGGATTTCCTACTACTAGAATGTCCCCAGCCCCATCAGAAATCTCTTGTCGTTTTTGGCTGGTTAATTCCAGAATTTGAATCGAAGGAGCGGTGAGAATAGTATGTTTTTCAATTAAGAATTTCCCCGCAGCATCTTGCAGGGCCGGAAAGGGAACGAAAAACAGTTCGCCTTGAGGAATAAAGATAATTCGAGCTTCTGGAACTTTCGGCAACAAGCCAGCAATCGGTTCGATTAGCAGTTGATGGAGTTTTTGCAATCGCGGGTGATTTGTGCGGCTTGATTGCACTTTTGCTGTTACATCAATTGCAGGTCTGGGAATAGTCAATCCTTCGGGCAAAGAGGATTGCCAGAGCGATAGAATGCTGTGACTTTCATCAACAGATATGACTTGCCAAGGTTCCCAATTAGGGGCATCGTCGTGGAGTTTAACTAAATCGCCTGGGTCAAATTTTAGGGTGGGATTGAAGTCGCGATTTCTGATGCCGATCAACTCGCGAGAGTCGGCAACCAGCTCTTTGAGCGGAGTATGTTGATAGTTGAGGTCAACTTGGCGAAATGCAATTTTACCCGTCGGCTTAATTACCCAAATAAAAAGTTTTTCTAAAAAAGAAATCGAATATTCTACAAAAGTTGCATTTTGTGCTTTAGCAATTTGTTTAATTTGCTCGATCGTAGGCGGCTTAATATCGGGTATCGCATCTGAATTAGCAGATAACCGAACACCCAGTAACTCCACAAAAGCCCGCGCCCGCCCCCGCTCGGAAATTTCCAGCGCCTGTTCTGTTTTTGACTGGGCGAGGAGGGCTTTTTCCAGGTGGCGGTAAGTTGCTGCTTGGGTTTCAAAAATAGATACTTTAAAGTTATCGTTTTTGCCCAATCTTCCCCGAAGCGATTCCCAAATTTGAATCGCCCTGCGGAGGAATGTTTCAGCTTCTGCAAACTGTCCACAGTCAAATAAAGCCAGTCCTAAATTGTTGAGAGTTGCCCCTTCTGACGCGTGTTCGCCGAGCCCGCCCGCGATTTCTAAACTCTTCAGGCTATATTTGATCGCCCGCTGGCACTGCCCCAAACAGCGGTAAGCATTGCCCAGATTTCGCCAGGAAGCCACTTGCCCAGAGAGATCGCCCATTTCCTGTTGAATATCTAAAGACTGCTGGTAGTATTCGATCGCCCGCAAGTAATTCCCCAAATTACTGTAAGCATTGCCCAGAGTAACCAACGAATAGGCTTCCCCATAACGGTTGTTGATTTTCTGCGCCAGAGTCAGGGACTCTTGAGAGCATTCGATCGCCTGTTGATGTTGCCCTAGGGCAATGTATGTAAGGCCCAAAGCACTCAAGGAGTTCGCTTCTCTATGCTGAGAGTTGATTTTTCGCGCCATATCTAGGGACTGCTGCTGGCACTCGATCGCCCGCTGGTATTCGCCCAGGGAATAATATGCACTCCCCAAATCGCGCCAGGAACTAGCTTCTCCGTGAGGATTGCCGATTTCTCCCTGAATATTTAGGCATTGCTGGTGGCAGTCAATTGCTTGCAAATATTCCCCCAAAGCATCATAAATATTGCCTAAAGCGTTTAAAGAATCAGCTTCCCCACTGGGGTTGCCAATGTCTCGCTGAATATTTAGCGACTGCTGGTGATAGTCAATTGCTTGCGAGTATTCCCCCCGCAAACGGTAAAAATTGCCTATATTGTTCAGAGAGTTCGCTTCTCCGTAGCGGTTGCCGGTGTCTCTATGAATATTTAGCGACTGCTGATAGTATACGAGCGTCTGCGAGTATGTGTCCAGGGAACTTTTAGCACTATCTAAGAAGGAAGGTGCGGAGCGGAATTCGTCCTGACTTTCTGTAATTCTCCTAATTTTATAAGGTGCGTACTTGAGTTTTGGTGCTATGACCCTAACTCGACTTACACTAGATGAAATTTCCCTAATTTTCTTACTAAGAGGAAACTGAATCGATCGGTAAATCAACAGCACATCTGCTGCCGATAGCGCCTGTTTGTAGAGCCGAACATCTCCTATATTGCCCTGAAAAGTGTTACCAAAATCGTCTGATTGGCCACCCATAGTTAAGGGGATACTATTGCTGATAGAACCCGGTTGATATGTTGGGTTGAACCGGAAACCTACTTCCTTGCCATCGACATACCAGCGCCCTCCATCCGCTTGATCGCGATCCACAACAACCGCAACGTGATGCCATTCGCTATCGTTAACAACTGGCAAAGACGGAAGATCTTTTTCTTGGCGGTCATCATAATAGTTTACCGAAATCCTCCCATCTGCTATTTGAAGGTTAATTCTGCCTCTATCAATAAAGAAAGACCAGCCCCGCAAAGGGCCGGAATTTTTAATCCGCTGATCGATAATCTGGACAATACCGCAAGGGTCGTAGTATTTAATCCGCTTATTAATAGTATCGAAAGCTTCCGTGCGAATCCACGCACAAATAGAAAAGTCTTCTTTGCCTATCTCCAGTAAAGGAGTGACTGGGAAAGTAACGCAACCTCCACTCAGCAGCAAACTTTCCTGCGGCCCGTTTGTGATAGTTCCATCGGTATGATGTGTTAGGCACTGTTTGTGGATATAGATATAGGATTCCGAATCACTCGGAAACGATATGAATGGCTCAGTATCACGGCAAACGCTGTCAATTAGGCGTGCCGGAGGGAGTTCGGGGCGATCGCTCGTCAAGTTGCCTGCTTCAAATGACCAATGGGCGATCGGCTCTGTATTGAAAGTGTTATAGACGCTTAATATTGAGTGTTTCATGGCTTAGTTGACTTAAATTGTGTGGAACAGGCATCTTGCCTGTTCCTGATGGGCGGGCTAAGAAATTGGAGTTTAGACTAAGCACAAATTTACTCAGCGTTAGCTGAGTAGAAATTCTGGTGAATTTAGAGAGAGCTTC